>SLQH01000356.1 GCA_007131555.1 Planctomycetota bacterium
CGAAGGCCGATAATGTACGTGTCTGAGCAAAGCCCTGCGCTTATGCTCGGTCGCTATCCCTGACAGACTCCAACCCTGGGCAGGCTGGTACCTGACAGGCTTGGTATCGGTCATTGAACAGGTATGCTGAGCCCTGTCGTCACCCCGCCCGCCTCTGAGAGACCCCACCATGACCGCCATCATCGGCCTCACCGGTTTACGCCCGGCCCCCGACCACGTCGCCCAGGTCAGCGCCCCTCCCTATGATGTCATCAAGCCTGGTACACCACTGGCCGCCCGCTTGGCGCAGGAACCCCTGTCCATCACCCAGGTGACCATGGGTCAGGATCCGGCAACGGCCTTGGCCAGTCTTCAGGCCCGCGGAGCCATGATCACTGACAATGAGCCCTGCTATTACGTGTACGAGCAATGCTGGGACGGCCAACGCCGTATCGGCCTGTTTGCTGCTGTCGAGGTCAGCGACTATGCTGATGGCCAGATCATCCGTCACGAAAAGACCTTCGATGACAAGGTCCGGGGCCGCATCGCCCTGGCCACCGCCACCGGCTACAGCACCGGGCCGGTCTTTCTGCTGACGAAAGCCCCCCTGGCTGACGCCTGGGCCACGATCAGCGCTGCCCCCCCCTGCTATGCCTTCACCAGCGATTTTGGACCCGGCACCGACCTGAGCGGCATCAGCAACCGGATCTGGCGGGTCTCTGCCGATAGTCCGGCCGGCCGCAGTCTGGCATCCCTGGTGGCCCCTGATCCCCTGTACATCGCCGATGGCCATCATCGCTACCACGCCGCCCTGCGCAGCGGTCAGACCCACACCCTGGCCTATATCACCGATGGAGCCCGCATTTTGGCCTATAACCGGGTCATCCGCGGCCCCACCCCCTTCGCGGCCATCGCTCAGGATCTGGATCTACGTCCGGTTGACGCCTTCACCACTCCGCCCAAGCACCAGTTCTGTCTCTACAGCGATGGCCGCAGCTGGCTGCTGCCGGCCAGTACAGTGCCGGAGGACGTGGTCGGACGCCTTGATTGCAGCATCCTGGAACGGGAGCTCTATCCGCGCCTCGGCCTGTCCCACGCCATGATCATGGATGAGGCCCACTTCGACTACTACCCCGAATACGCCCTCGACACCATGCGCGCCGTGGTCGACGATGACCGCTACGACTTGGCCGTGGCCCTGGCCCCAGTCGATATTGAGGAGCTGATGGCGGTGGCCGACGCTGGGCTCAGCAACCCGGACATCGTCATGCCTGAGAAGAGCACCTTCTTCGCCCCCAAGATCCTTTCGGGCCTGTTCCTGTACCGCCATCGCCGAAGGGCCGGCTGATTCACAGATCATCGCCCAGCAGTTCCATGGCCTCACTCGGAGCACCGGGCCTTGGGCCGTGTGCCTACGCGCGGTTCCCATGCCTTCGTCACGTACCAGCAAGATCGGCGACAGGGCACCTGTGCTACGGCTCGTGGATACCGCGACTCGTGATCCTAAATCCGGCTGTAGGCTTTAGGCTGGAGGCTGTAGGGTTGCTCTACAAGGCGATATAGACAGATTCGGGCTTTCACCCAGAAGGTGAATCGGTTCTGTCTGCGTATATCTGCTTTGAAAGCGGTCCTATATCAAGATTTCATCGTTCAACTGTGGCATTGAGGGTAACAGCGTCACAACACCAGATCCTTCTGGCCTGATCAGACCCGGATAGTTGTCTTCATGGATTCCTTCGTGATCTTCGTGTCCTTCGTGGTCAAAAACTTCCTACGCTTGACGCCCTGTTTGTCAGAAATCCATATCACGCATTGCGTCTATTACGTCTGACCTGATGTCACCACGAAGAGCACGAAGTACACGAAGAAAGAGTGTTTCTATTCAGTCCGTTCCGCTTTTCGTGGTTGCTGAACACCATTGGCCCTAGGAGCCTGCAAGGAATAGACTGACACGTCGCCTGCCACCCTGCGCGCTCTTCGCAGTGCCATGTCAAGCCGACATGACGATGCCTGTCGAAGGCCGGCGGTTTTCGCTTCCCTTTGCTGTCTGCGCCCCAACCTACCGGCGACTTGGCGGGAGTGGTCCTGGAGATGGACCCCTGCCACACAAACGCCAAGTCATCCGCTTTCCACCCCCCTTTTGCAAGGAGGTCCCATGTCGTCCAATCCCCCGACCAAGCACGCCAAGCTGCTCGCCTGGGTCGAGGAAGTCGCAGCAATGTGCCGTCCCGACCGCATCGAGTGGGCCGATGGCTCCAAGGAGGAGTACGATCGCCTGATGCAGCTCATGGTTGACGCCGGCTCTGCCACCCCGCTCAAGAAGCGGCCCAACAGCTTCCTGTTCCGCTCCGATCCCTCGGATGTGGCTCGCGTCGAAGACCGCACCTACATCGCCTCCAAGAACAAGGACGATGCCGGCCCGACCAACCTGTGGATCGAGCCCGAAGGCCTCAAGGACACCATGCGCGGTCTCTACGACGGCTGCATGGAAGGCCGGACCATGTACGTGATCCCCTTCAGCATGGGCCCCATCGGTTCGCCCATCGCCAAGATCGGCGTCGAGATCACTGACTCCGCCTACGTGGTCGTCAATATGGACATCATGACCCGGGTCGGCACCAAGGTCCTGGAGACCCTGGGTGATGACGGCGAGTTCATCCCCTGCGTCCACTCCATCGGCGCCCCCTTGAAGCCGGGCGAGCAGGATGTCCCCTGGCCCTGCGCCCCGATCGAGAAGAAGTACATCAGCCACTTCCCGGAAGAGAACCTGATCTGGTCCTTCGGTTCCGGCTACGGCGGCAACGCCCTGCTGGGTAAGAAGTGTCTGGCCCTGCGCATCGCTTCGGCCCTGGCCCGGCGCGAAGGCTGGATGGCCGAGCACATGCTCATCCTCCGCCTCACCTCGCCAGCCGGCAAGCAATACCACATCGCTGCCGCCTTCCCCTCGGCCTGTGGCAAGACCAACCTGGCCATGCTCCAGCCGACCATCGAGGGCTGGAAGTGCGAATGCATCGGTGATGACATCGCGTGGATGAAGATCGGCCCTGATGGCAGCCTGCGGGCCATCAACCCGGAATCCGGCTTCTTCGGTGTCGCCCCCGGCACCAGCTACGCCTCCAACCCGATGGCCATGGAGACCATCAAGGAGAACTGCGTCTTCACCAACTGCGTGCTGACCGACGACGGCGACATCTGGTGGGAAGACATGAACATGCCGTGCGAGCATGGCATCGACTGGAAGGGGCGCGAGTGGACCCCGGCCAGTGGTGAGAAGGGCGCCCATCCCAATGCCCGCTTCACCGCCCCGGCCGCTCAGTGCCCGGTCATCTGCGACGCCTGGGAAGACCCCGCCGGCGTGTCGATC
>SLQH01000116.1 GCA_007131555.1 Planctomycetota bacterium
AACACAGGCGGGCATGTTGGGTGCCATTGATCAACGCGGCACCGTGAGCCGGATCGGCGATGTCACAGGCCTCGTCCCAGGATGCGGCCAGGGGCTGGCCAGGATGGATGCGCCACGCTGCGTTGAGGCTTTCGATATCCCCGTAGCGGTGCCTGAGCCAGGCGCTGAAGCCGGCGCGATCGAGTTCGTCGCGCAGGGCCACCGGCCGCGGTTGCGGCTCGCCCAGGACGCCCCAGCCCACCACATGCGGCTCATCGCGATGGCGGTCGACGATGGCCGCCACCCACTCGCGGATCGCGGCCTGGATCGTCGGTTCCGTAAAGCTGCTGCGGTCGAGACCCTCGCGGGTGAGACCATGCCTGGCCAGCATCAGCGGTGGTACCGCATCGAAGCCTTCACTGATGACGATCACCTGGATGCCGACCCGGCGGGCGGCTCCAATCCAGTCATCGGCCCGTTGATGGTCGAGGGTGCCGTCTGAACGCTCGCTCGGGTTCAGGCCGTGGAAGCGCACGGTGTCGAGGCCGCAGTCCTTGATAGCCTGCAATTCACGCTCCACCCATGCCAGTTCGTAGTCGTGCGGCAACCACAGCACGGTGCCGCAGAAGGTCTCTCGGCGCTGTCGCAGTCGTTCAAGGGCAGGGCTGGTGTTGAGGGCGGAGCGGGCGGCCAGGGCCTGATTGCGGAACATTGGGTCGAGAGTGTTCATGACGTCCATTCTGCGCGTCAGGCATCACTACGCATGGTCCTGTGACCGGACATTGGTGACCAGGGACGACCTGTCCAGGCTGGGCTGCAGGAGTTCTACATTGTGCATGGGGCGTGATGTGGTCTGAAGTGATGCTGTAAGAGGGGTACGTGTGGTATTGACCATAACTGGCGAGTGCCGGCTACGGTCAATATCGCCGAGCCCGGCCAGCCAGCCTGGCGCGGCCCTGGGAAAAGGCGGTTGAGGGTGCTCTTGGGTCTGCGTAGGCTGCCGCCTGTCATGGACCTGAGCCTACCCTGGAGCCGCTGATGACCATCTTCTTCAATGCCCTGCATGCCCCGATCGGGGCCCATGCCTCGTTTACGCTCGGCTGCAAGGGGGCCACGGGCGGTATGGGCCTGGAGTTGGGCGGGCCGGCCAGCGAGAAGGTCTACATCGGTGTCGAGACCCGCACTGGGGGCAGTTTCGAGGCCCTGCCCTTCTTCGATCTCGATGACGATGAGGCCCTACGCTACGACCACGCCAATCGGCATGCCCACAAGCGTCTGTTGCAACCTTTTGCCGACAAGGCGATCACCCGTGACTTCCAGGTCGCCACCGATACCTGGCAGGCCGGGGATCTGACCCTGCGCATCATCTCGCCGGTGATGCCGGTGCCGGACCCCGATCGGGCCTCGGCGGCGGCCCTGCGCTTCGCCCTGTGCCCGGCGGTGCTGGCCCAGCTGACGATCGACAACCGGCAGGGGCGGCGGCCTCGGCGGGCCTTCATCGGCTATGCCGGAGCCAAGCGCAGCGACGCCATGCGCGAGTTCGACCATCTCGGCCAGCGCGGGCCGGTGGGCATTGCCCATGGTCGGTCCACGGCCATGGCCTGTGCCGATGCCGGGGTGTTCAGCGCCCAGGACTTCACCATGGAGCGGATCCTGGACCAGCGCCTGGAAGAGAATCGCCACTTCGGTCTGGGTGGGACCGCCGCCCTGCTGGTCGATGTGCCGGCCCGCCAGCGGCGCACCATCACCGTGGCCCTGTGCTTCCATCGCGCCGGTTTGGTGACCGGCGGCATCGATGCCAGCTACTGGTACAGCCGCTACTTCCCCGATCTTGAATCGGTGGCCCGCTACTGCCTGGCCCATGCCGACGACTATCTGGCCAGCGCCCGCCAGGCGGATCGCGACTGGGCGCCGCGCCGCCTGAGCGCCGATCAGCGCTTCCAGCTGGCCCATGCGGTGCGCAGCTACTACGGATCGACCCAGTTCCTGGACTGGGACGGCCGCCCCTTCTGGGTGGTCAACGAGGGCGAGTACCGGATGATGAATACCTTCGACCTGACCGTCGATCAGCTGTTCTTCGAGATGCGCCTCAATCCCTGGACGGTGCGCAACGAGCTGGACATGTTCACCGCCCGCTACAGCTACCAGGACCGCCTGCACTTCCCCGGTCAGGCCAACGCCCATCCTGGCGGCATCTCCTTCACTCACGACATGGGCATGGCCAACCGGGTGTCACGGCCGGGCTATTCCACCTATGAGCGGGCCGGCCTGCACGGCTGCTTCTCGCACATGACCCACGAGCAGCTGGTCAACTGGGTGCTGTGCGCGGCGGTCTATGCCCATGGCAGTGGCGATGGCCGCTGGCTGCGGGCCCAGCAGACGGTCCTGGAACGCTGCCTGCTGAGCATGGAGCGGCGTGACCATCCCCGTGCGACCGAGCGCAATGGGGTGATGGGGCTTGATTCCAGCCGCACCGCTGATGGCAGCGAGATCACCACCTACGACTCGCTCGATGCCTCCCTGGGCCAGGCCCGGGGCAATGTCTATCTGGCGGTCAAGTGCTGGGCCGCCTATCTGGCCCTGGAGCGGATCTTCACCCAGCTCAAGCGCCCGGCCGCCGCTGCCCGGGCTCAGCGCCAGGCCGATCGTTGTGCCGCCACCCTGCTGGCTGCGGTCGAGGCCGACGGCACCATCCCGGCGATCGTCGGTGAGCCCTGTGAGGCCCGCATTATCCCGGCCATCGAAGGTCTGGTCTTCCCCTGGGTGCTGGGCATGGACCAGGCCATCAGCCCGCGTGGCCCCTATGGTGCCCTGATCCGCGCCCTCAAGGGCCATCTGCTGGCGGTGTTGCGCCCTGGCGTCTGTCTGTATGACGATGGGGCCTGGAAGCTGTCGAGCACCGCCGACAACTCCTGGCTGTCCAAGATCTATCTCTGCCAGGCGGTGGCCCGGGCGGTCCTGGGCCTCAAGCAGGATGCCGTCATGAGCCGGGCCGATGCCGCCCATGTCGCCTGGCTGCTCAACGAGCCCAACCGCTTCTTCGCCTGGAGCGACCAGATGACCAGCGGCGTGGCCAAGGGGTCCAAGTACTATCCGCGTGGCGTCACCGCCGCCCTGTGGCTGGATGAGGCCCGACGGCGCTGAGCCAGGTGGCCATGCTCGATCCAGACCAGATCGCCGACCAGCACCAGCAGCGCCAGGAGGCCGCCGACCTGGCCGCCCGACGGGGCTGGCGGCGGCAGCGCCGGGGTCGGCTGGTCCGGGTCCTGGTCGTGGCCGGGCTGGCGACCGCCGTCTATGCCCTCCAGGCCTGGGGCGGTGGCCACTTGGCCCGGCCGTTGGCGGTGCTGCTGGTC
>SLQH01000427.1 GCA_007131555.1 Planctomycetota bacterium
CTAATGGCTAATCCCTCTTTATCCAGAACCACTTGCAGGTATAAGGGACCATAATGAGACCTCGCGAGGATTGGATTCTGCCGGTGCACACCCTGCGCCCACTGGATGGCTGGCCGCGGCTGTTGCGGGTGGCAGGGGAGACCGTGTATGCGCATCAGAGCTACGCCCAGGCGGGTGCGGAGCGCTCCCACGCGGGGCGCCTGCTGCTCAAGTGCACGCTCGCAGGCCAGGGTGAGTATCTCTACGATGGGACTGCCATGGCGGTGCCGGCCGGCCACGCCTTCCTGACCTGGGTCAACGATCCGCGCATGGTCTATCGCTACCCGCCGGCGGCCCGCGAGCCGTGGCGCTTTGTCTATGCCGCATTCACCTGCGAGGCCAGCATGGCTGACAGCCTGCTCACCCGCCACGGCCGGGTGCTGCCGACGCCGGTGGATGGGCCGGTGGTGCGCCGTCTGCTCAAGCAGCGTCGCCCGTCCGCTGGCAGCCTGGATCTCGACGCCGCCAGTTCGGCCCAGTTCGTGATGGATCTTTTGGCCGACCTTGCCCGCGCCGCTGAACTGCAGGCCGGAGTCGCCGAGGGCGCCGCCATGCGCCTGGTGTCCCGGGCCCGGGAACTGGTCGAGCAGGGCCGGCCGCAGGTGCCGGCGGTGGCCGAGCTGGCGGCGGCCCTGGGGGTGAGCCGCGAAGTTCTCGGCCGCGCCTTCCGCTCGGTGCTTGGCCGCAGTCCGCAATCCTATCTGGCGGCCTGGCACATGGAGCAGGCGGCCCTGCTGTTGGCGGATCGCCAACGCCCGGTTGCGGCGATCGCCAGTGCCCTCGGCTTTGACACCACCTCCCACTTCGCCCGCGCCTTCCGCCGCTGTTTCGGGGTCACTCCAGGGGCTTACCGTCATGGCGGTGCGTCGTCGATTCTGCCAACCGGCTCCCCCCCACCCTGACGCCAGGCATCCGGCGTGCAGCCGTAGTGACGGCGGAAGAGTCGGTAGAAGTGGCTGAGATTGGTGATGCCGATCACCGCTGCAATCTCTCGTACCGGGGATGCGGTGTGCAGCAGCTGCGCCCCGGCTAGCTCCATGCGCAGCTCGTTGACCAGGTCGGTGGCGGTGATCCCGCGACAGCGGCGCAGGGTACGGTTAACATGGTCGAGGTTGCGCCCACTCAGCCGGGCCAGGCCACGCGGGCCATCAACCAGCAGGGCCGGGCTGCGCAGCTTGATCACGGCGCTGCGCAGCCAGGCCGGCAGCTCGCCATAGGGGTCGGTGGGGGCGCTGCGGCCGGTGGCGGCGGCGATGGCCAGCACCAGGGCCAGCGAACCGGCGGCGGTGGTCGGGCGCAGGCGCAGGGCTTCACATTGGGCCAGGAGGATGCGCTGCTCGTCGGCGGCGAGGCTGCGGACGCTGGGCTGGCTTGATCCTTGTAATCCCGGTGGCAGGGTCGTTCCAAGATGGGCCAGGGCCTGGGCTGCGGCCTCCAGGGCCGGGTCGGTGATCAGGACCTGGGTCTCGATCAGGCCGCCGTCACCGCTGATTAGAACATGGGGGCAGTCGGCCGGCACCAGACGCAGGGTTCCAGGGGCCACCGGCAGGCGCCGATCGCCCACCACCAATTCTCCGATGCCGGCTTCGCAGCAGGCGGCCATGGCATGATCCCGCACCTGAGAGCCGAGGTCGTCGTAATGATCGCTATGGAAGCGCATCACATGCACGGCGTCGAGGGGATTGGCGAGGTCGGTAAAGCGGACGAGGACAGGTGCGGCGGTCATGCCTGATAATCGACCTGGGCCTGACCGATTCAATGGCGGGGCACGCGGATCCAGCGGGCCGAGCCCCGCTCCAGCGCCACCGCCAGGGCTGCGCCGACCATCGGTAGTGGGGTGTCATCGATGGCATCGGCGGCTCCGGCCAGGTGGTCCGTATGCAACAGCACGGTGCGGGCACCACCGCTGTTGAACAGGAACCAATGGTCAGCGGTTGGCGTCACCCGCCGGATCGCGTAATCGGCATCGCAGGACCAGTCGGGCGCCGCTGGTCGGCAGCAGTCGGCGAGCAGTCGTTCGGCCCAGGCGTGGCCTGGGCGATGGCAGAGCAGGCTGAGGTCCATGGCCAGGGTGGTGACGGTGCCCAGGCCCAGGCGATGGCTGACGATGGCCGGTCGACCGTCGTCGAAGCGGGCCGAAACCACGGCCTCGCCCAGGCCGAGATCGGCGTGGTGGCCAGGCAGGTGGCGGCCGCCCCAGGTCGGGCCGCCGGTGCGGCCATCGTGCACGGCCTCGGTCCAGCAACCGGCAAACCGGGCCAGGGCGCTGTCTGGGCCGCGCGGCAGCAGGCGGCCAGCGGGATCGCAGAAGGCGAACTGGGGATCGAGCAGCACTCGACCCCCGGCGAGTACGTAGCTCTCGAGCACCGCCAGGTCGGCCGGGTCGAGGGCGCGGTGCCAGGGCAGCAGCAGGGTGTCGTAGCAACCGGCGATGCCGGCCCGCAGTTCGGGCCAGGTGCAGTACTCAAAGTCGACGCCGGCCTTGGTCAGGGCCCGCCCGGCGCCGATCAGGGCCCGACGGTGCAGGCCCTTGGTGCCACCGTGCAGGGGCACGGCAGCGGTCGCCAGATCGTCAAGACCGTGGCGGGTTGGTTCGTTGAGCAGCAGGGCGTCGCTGTCCCAGCTCTCCACCACGCCCACCGCGGCCACGCCGTCCTCATGCCAGATCTCGTCGCGCCAGCGGGCCAAGGCCCGACCAAAGCGGCCGATCTCATAGGCCCACGGCATCGGTGCGCCGCTCAGGCCGGCCAGCCCATACTCGCCCTGCTCCCAGCCGCCGGGTCGGGGATTCCAGGTCCAGAACGCCATCGACTGGTTGCCGGCCGCCAGATAGTTGCAGCACAACCGGCTGATCAGGCCGCAGTCCATGTGGTTGCCGTAGCCACCGGAGAACTGCACCGGCCCGCCGGTGGTTTCGAAGGCCGAGGTGAAGCCGTTCTTCAGGTAGTCGCGGGTCATCCGCGACTGCAGGTAGACCGGGATGTCGAGCTCATCGCTGGTGGCGGCGGTCGGCTCCGGCATCGCCGTCGCCGGTGTGGTCGGCTCGAAATGCCAGGAGAGGTGGATCGAGGTGGTGTGCAGATGGCCGGAGCGCGCCCACTCGCCGATGTCCCAGCCCAACGAGGCCTGGTTGACGAAGAGCTGGTGCGAGCCGATGTGCACATGCTGCTGGCGCGCGCGTTCGCCGACGGCCTGCATGAGGAAGCGGGCGCGTTCGAGGCCGGCGTCGGCGACCCAGCGCCGGAGGTCACGGCGGGCGCCGTAACACAGGCGGGCATGTTGGGTGCCGTTGATCA
>SLQH01000329.1 GCA_007131555.1 Planctomycetota bacterium
GCTGCCATGCTTTCGTCACATACCAGCCAGGACGTCGCCATGAGTGAGCGTCATACGGCCTGTAGATCCCGCGACTCGTGATCATTCACGGCGATGATGAACGCAAGCGCATTGCCGCGATGGTGCCGCCGCCCCGGCCTATGGCCATCTCAAGAATCATCGCCCGCTAATGTACGCGGGCCAAGGCCCGGTACTCCGGGTGAAGACGCGGCGATCCTGGGAGCCTGATCCGCACCGTCCGTCCCGGGCTCGCGCTCCCGGGGGCCGATCACGGCGCTGGGGATGGCGCCGACGGCCCGGAAGCGGCTGGTGGTCATGCCGATGACCCGCTTGAAGACCCGGCCGAAGTGGCCGGGATCGCAGAAGCCCAGACGGGTGCTGATGGTGGCCGCGCTCAGGCGGGTCTCCTTGAGCAGGCGGCAGGCCTCGATGATGGTCATCCGGGTGAGGTAGCGGGCCGGGGCGATGCCGATCTCGTCATGGAACACCCGGGTCAGATGCTCACGGCTGACTCCCAGGTGGCGGGCGATGTCGGCCACGCCCAGCCGTTCGCCGACCTGGGCATGGATCATGTCCAGGGCCTGGCGGCAGAGTCGTCCGGCCGGGTCCTCAGGGGTCTGCCGTCGATCGCGGTCCAGCAGGGCGGCCACCAGGCCGTCGACCAGGCGCAGGCCCTGGGCGGCATCGATGATCACGTGGCCGTCGGCGCGGTGGCCCCAGTCGAGCAGTTCGCGGACCGGTCCATGATCGAGCGGCAGGATGTGGATCGGGCCATGCCGGGCGCTGATCTCATCGACCACGGCATCACTGGCCCCACCCTGAAAGCAGCAGTACAGGAAGTCCCAGGGTTCGTGGGCATCCTCGGGATAGCCATAGCTGGTGGCCGGATCATTGATTCGGCACAGGAAGGCATGGCCGGGCGGCAGGGCATGGGTGCCGGAGGCGTCACGGAAGAAGCCGCGCCCGGCCAGGGTGATCTTCAGCAGGCAATGATGTTCCCGCTGACGATAGCGGCCATGGTGCAGGTAGTCCGGGCTGACCTGCCGCTCACAGGCCACCGTCAAGGGGCGGGGACAGGACGCCAGGGGGCGCAGGACATCGATCATGGTACGCCATCGCAGCATGGCCGCAGTATCGCCGGGGAGTGGAGGCGGGTCAACGCAGGGGTCTGGGAGCCTGTAAGTGGTAGACTGACACGTCGCTGGAATATCCTCACCGCAGCTGCGGCTATGGCTGAGGCTTTCGACATGACCATGTCTTGAAAAGGCCCTGCGCTTGTGCTCGGTCGTCATCCCTTACAGGCTCCTGGGTTGAATTATTGACCAAATCTTTACAATCGTAATCCTGTTGTGTCGCAATTGAGCGATCAACCCCTTCTTGGAATGCTACGTGGGCACCTCGAAAAAACCGACAGCGGCGCGATAGCGCTTGGTGCATTCCTGTAGTCACAGGATCGATTTTTGGATCGGTGCTGCTGGGTCAGTGTATTCGAGGTGCACGCCTGGATTTTTTCTTGCGAGTCTGCCATGCCTGTTATCCATCGTGTCATTTGCCACTGTGTCCTGGCGTTCGCTGTGAGTGCCCACGCCAGCGAGGTGGTGCTCAATCCCTATGCTGATGTGGATTGGGCGACCGTTGAACTTCATAAGGCCAGTCTGCACATGCATACCACCGAAAGCGACGGTGATCTATCGCCCGCTGAGGTGGTGCAGCGCTACGTCGAGGCGGGCTATACTATTTTATCGATTACTGATCACGATACCCATGGCAACCCTGCCCCCACGTGGCCGTTGTCCGCCTATGCTATTGATCAGGCCCAGCTGGAGGAGGTGGTGGCGATTCAAGGCAATGAGATTTCCCGACCTGACCACCACGGTAGTTACTTCAATGATTACGGCGATCCTGAACAGCGTTCCGTGCTCGATTCCCTCAGCGAAATCGGTCGGCGCAACGGTCTGGCGGTACTGTTTCATCCCGGACGCTATCGCAATCGTCGCGATCTGGCGTTCTATCGAGATCTGTATCAGCGTTTCGATCACCTGATAGGCATGGAGGTCTATAATCGTCATGATGATTTCCCTCTTGCCAACGGTCTCTACGATGCCCTGCTCAGCGAGCTGATGCCCGAACGTCCGACATGGGCCCATGGTAACGATGATTTCCATCGCTTGGAACACTTCGGTCATGCCTTTACGGTCTTTCTTCTGTCTCCTGACGAAGTCCATGAACAAGGGGTGCGTCAGGCCATGGAGGAAGGGCGGGTTATGGCGGTGCATGTGCCAGGCCCTGATGCCCATGACGCTCTCTTGCCGCAGGTTCTCCAGGTCAGCGATGATGCCATTCAGGTGCTGGTCGACGCCGATGACAGCCAAGTGAGTTGGATCAGTCACGGGCAAGTCGTTCATCGTGGCATGCATCTGCCTCTCGACCGCAATCTGGGTCATTATGTACGGGCAGTATTGCACGGGGCCAATGGTGCGCAGACGGTGCTCCAGCCCATCGGCCTGAGTGGTGGCGAGGCGATGCAGGTGACCCAGTTGACGGTTCTTGATGGGGTCGGCAGCGGTGCCTATATCACGGGTGCTCACGAGGTGGCAATCAGCGCCTCGGAACTGAACGACGATGGTGAGGTCTTTGCCCGCTGGCTGGGAGATGTCGAGGAGCTTGCCGATGTCAGCGCTGCCGCGACTACGATCGCTTTGCCGGGTCGCGATCCAATCACTGTGCGGGCCGAGTATCGGCCTGCCGTTGCCTATACTCTTGCAGTGCTGGGCGGAACCGGTTCTGGTGCAGTATTGGAGTTGCGTGAGGCTCGCATCCAGGCCGAGGTGCCGAAGGGCCGATACTTCGATGTGTGGCAGGGTGGTGGCGATGCCCTGGCCAATCCCTGGAGTCCGGCCACCACTGTGGTGATGCCCAGCCATGATCTGCAGGTGGAGGCTCGGTTCATCGATGCTCTGACCCTCTCGGATCTGCTCATCAATGGTGATTTCAGTCAGGGCCTGGATGGCTGGAGCATGGATCGTGAACCGGCCCGCGCCGAAGAGGATGAGGACGGCAATCCCATCGCGATCCTGCATCGCCATAGCGGTATGCAACAACGCCTCTCTGCTGCTGATATCGCTCCTGGTACTCGTGTGACCTTGTATTTTGAGGCTCGGGTCAGCGGTGAAGGGCGCCGCGTCAATGGCTTCGCTGGCCTCCAGTCGGTGGATGAGGACGGTGTCGAACTGGCGCGACCGGTGGTCTTCTTCGGTGATCCTGAATGGACACCCCACGCTCTGTCCCTGGTGTCCTGCGAGGATGCCGATACCTACAACATCTTCATCTGGCA
>SLQH01000212.1 GCA_007131555.1 Planctomycetota bacterium
CAGAGCTATGCCGCGGCCCAGATCTTCGAGGCCGTGGGCATCGACAGCGCGGTGGTCGAGCGCTATTTCACCGGCACCCGGTCGGTGATCGGCGGGGTCGGCCTGGCTGAGATCGAGGCTGAGACCCGCCAGCGCCATCAGGCCGCCTTCATCCCCCGGCCCGATCCCTATGAGGACCTGGAGCAGGCCGGCGAATACCAGTGGCGCCGCGAGGGCGAGCAGCATCTGCTCAATCCCGAGGTCATCGCCCTGCTCCAGCAGGCGGTGCGCAGCAACGATGCTGAGCGCTACCGTCGCTTCGCCGCCCTGGTCAACGATGGTCATCGTCAACAAGCCACCCTGCGGGCCCTGTTCAGCCTGCGCTCCCAGACCCCGATCTCCCTCGACGAGGTCGAGAGCGCCGAGGCCATCATGCGCCGTTTCTGCACCGGGGCCATGTCCCTGGGCTCGATCTCGCCCGAGGCCCACGAGACCCTGGCCAAGGCCATGAACGCCATCGGCGGCAAGTCCAACACCGGGGAAGGCGGCGAGGACCCGGCCCGCTTCAGCGACGACCGCTGCTCGGCCATCAAGCAGGTGGCCTCGGGCCGCTTCGGGGTCACGCCCCACTACCTGGTCAACGCCCGCGAGATCCAGATCAAGATCTGCCAGGGGGCCAAGCCCGGCGAGGGCGGCCATCTGCCGGGGCACAAGGTCAGCGAATACATCGCCTGGTTGCGTCATTCGGTGCCCCAGGTGACCCTGATCTCGCCCCCACCGCATCACGACATCTATTCCATCGAGGACCTGGCCCAGCTCATCTACGACCTCAAGAACGTCAACCCCCAGGCCGACATCTCGGTCAAGCTGGTGTCGCTGTCCGGGGTCGGCACGGTGGCCGCCGGGGTCGCCAAGGGCCATGCCGACACCATCATCATCGCCGGCTATGACGGCGGCACCGGGGCCTCGCCGGCCTCGTCGATCAAGCACGCCGGCATCCCCTGGGAAATCGGCCTGGCCGAGACCCATCAGACCCTGCTGCTCAACGATCTGCGCGGCCGGGTCCGGCTGCAGACCGATGGCAAGCTGGCCACCGGCCGTGATCTGGTCATCGCCGCCTGCCTGGGAGCCGAGGAATACGGCTTCGCCACCCTGCCCCTGATCACCATCGGCTGCATCATGATGCGCAAGTGCCACCTCGGCACCTGCCCGGTGGGTATCGCCACCCAGATGCAGGGCCTGCGCGAGAAGTTCCGGGGTCGGCCCGAGGATGTCATCAACTACTTCCGCTTCGTGGCCGAGGAGGCCCGCGAGATCATGGCCTCGCTCGGGGTCCGGACCCTGGATGAACTGGTCGGCCGCACCGATCTGCTGGATACCGATGCCGCCCTGCGTCACTGGAAGAGCCGGGGCCTGGACTACAGTCGTCTGCTGTCGATTCCGGCCGTGGCCGAGGGGGTCGCCCGATACAAGACCAGCCAGCAGGACCACGGCATCGAGGAGGTACTCGACCGCAGCCTGATCGCCAAGGCCCTGCCGGTGCTCGACGGCAGCAAGCGTTCGCTGCGCATCCGCATGCCGATCTTCAACTACAACCGCACCACCGGGGCCATGCTGTCAGGCGAGATCGCCCGCCGTCACGGTCGCGATGGCCTCAAGGACGGGGCCCTGGACATCACCTTCACCGGGGTCGCCGGACAGAGCTTTGGCTGCTTCCTGGCGCCCGGCATCCGCCTGACCCTGATCGGCGAGGGCAACGACTACTGCGGCAAGGGCATGCATGGCGGCCGCCTGGTGGTCCGGCCCGATCCCCAGTCGCCCTTCGTGTGGAGCGAGCACAGCGTGGTCGGCAATACCGTCCTCTATGGTGCCACCGGTGGTCGGGCCTTCTTCGCCGGCCGGGCCGGCGAGCGCTTCTGTGTGCGCAACTCCGGGGCCGTCGCGGTGGTCGAAGGGGTGGGCGATCACGGCTGCGAGTACATGACCGGGGGCCGGGTGCTGTGCCTGGGCCCGACCGGCCGCAACTTCGCGGCCGGCATGTCAGGCGGCATCGCCTATGTCCTTGACGAGGACCGTCAGTTCGGTCGGCGCTGCAATCAGGGCATGGTCGACCTGGAGGTCCTGGACGAGGCCGAGGACATCGCCCTGGTCCATGAACTGCTGCAGGAACACCATCAGGTCACCGAGTCGGCCAAGGCCCGCCGTCTGCTCGACGCCTGGCCCGAGGTGATACCGCGCTTTGTCAAGGTCTTCCCGCACGAGTACCGGCGGGCCCTGGCCGAACGCAAGAAGGGCGAGGACAAGCAGGCCCAGCAACGTCAGCAGGATGCGCGCTCAACGCCGCGCGAGGAGGTGTTCAATGGGTGATCCACGCGGTTTTCTCACCCATCCGCGGCAGGTGCCGGCGATGCAGTCGGTGGCTGAACGGCTGAGCCATCACGACGAGCAGTACCAGCCGATGGGGCTGGAGGCGGTGGCCACCCAGGCCAGCCGCTGCATGGATTGCGGCGTGCCCTTCTGCATGAGCGGCTGCCCCCTGGGCAACGTCATCCCGGAATGGAACGACCTGCTGTTCAGGGGCCGCTTCGCTGAGGCCGTGGCCCTGCTGCAACGCACCAACAACTTCCCCGAATTCACCGGTCGGATCTGTCCGGCCCCCTGTGAGAACGCCTGCGTGCTGGGCATCACCGATCCCCAGGTCACCATCAAGCTTGACGAGCAGACCATCATCGACGAGGCCTTCGCCCGGGGTCTGATCGTGCCCATCGTCCCCTCGCAACGCACCGGTCGCACAGTGGCGGTGATCGGCGCCGGTCCGGCCGGTCTGGCCTGCGCCCAGCAGCTCAACCATGCCGGCCACCACGTCGAGGTCTTCGAGAAGCATGATCGAGCCGGCGGTCTGGTGATGTACGGCATCCCCCACTACAAGCTGCGCAAGGAGATCGTCCAGCGCCGCATCGACCTCCTCCAGGCCGAGGGCATCGTGTTGCGCTACGGCATCGAGGTCGGTCGGGACCTGCCCTTTGCCGATCTCAAGGCCGGCTTCGACGCCGTGGTCCTGGCCACCGGGGCCGAGTTGCCGCGCGACCTCAACGTTCCCGGCCGCGACCTGGACGGCATCCATTTCGCCATGGAATTCCTGCCCCAGAGCAATCGCCGCAACTGGGGCGATGATGACCCCGCCGCCCTGCATCCCCACGGCCAGGTGATCGACGCCCGCGACCGCCGGGTGATCGTCATCGGCGGTGGCGACACCGGTTCCGACTGCATCGGCACCGCCCTGCGCCAGGGGGCCAGCAGCGTCATCAATTTCGAACTGATGCCTCGCTCCGGTGACAGCCGCAGCCCCG
>SLQH01000545.1 GCA_007131555.1 Planctomycetota bacterium
AATAGCCATTGCCCATCACGAAGCCACCACGGAGCACCGGGCCTTGGCCCGCGTGCCGACGCGCAACTGCCATGCGTTCGCCAAATCCCAGCCAGGACGTCGCCATGATGAGCATCATACGGCCTGTGGATCCCGCGACTCGTGATCTTTCACGACGATGATGAACGCAAGCGCATTACAACGATGATGCCGCCGCCCTGGCCTATGTCCAACTCAAGAATCATCGCCCGCCAATGTACACGGGCCAAGGCCCGGTACTCCGGGTAATAATGCAGCTATGGTCATGGCCTTTGACAGACGCGGAGCTGTTGTGCCCAGCAACGATCACCACAGCCGGATTCTCGTGAATGATGACCCCAGGCCCCGGACTCGCCAATAGCCATTGCCCATCACGAAGCCACCACGGAGCACCGGGCCTTGGCCCGCGTGCCGACGCGCAACTGCCATGCGTTCGCCAAATCCCAGCCAGGACGTCGCCATGATGAGCGTCATACGGCCTGTGGATCCCGCGATTCGCGATCATTCACGGCGATGATGCACGCAAGCGCATTGCAACATGATGCCGCCGCCCTAGCCCATGATCCGTCTCAAGCATCACCTCCCGCCAATGTACACGGGCCAAGGCCCGGTACTCCGAGTGGGGGGACTGAGCGTTGATAACGCCTGGGACATTTCAGGTGTTTTGCAGGCATTCGCACAGTAAAACCTGGCGACGTGTCAGCCTATTGCTTACAGGCACCTACTGCCGCCGGGGCGGTGCCCCATGCACCCCGACCTGGGCATCAAGGTCGGCTTGCAGGTCGGCCATGATGTCTTCCAGCTCAATGGCAACATCGACTGCATCATGATGACTGCCCACGTCCACCGGCGGGCCGAAGGCGACCTGGATCGTGGCAAAGGGCAGGGGAATCATCAGCCGATCCCAGGACTTGCTGAAGCAGTGGGCCGGCGTGGCGGCACAGGCCATGGGCAGAACGGGAACCCCGGCGGTCCGGGCCATGGCAATGATCTCGTCACCACAATGACCGTAGACACCGCTATCAAAGGGCAGCAGCAGACCAGCCTGGGGACGCCGGCGCAGATCATGCAGGGCCCGGGACAGGCGCTGCGCGCGCCGTGACCCCAGACGCCCCAGATAGCCGACAATGCGACCGATCACCAATCGCCACCAACGTCGGGGCCACAGGCCTTGCCAGGGTTGATGATCGCCGATCACCGCCGGCCACAGACCGGGCAGATTGCGGCCATGATGCACGGCGGTGATGAAGCCCTGCCGCTCGTCCTGGCTGGTCAGCAGGTGATGGTGACCAGAAACGATCCGCACCCGCCAGCTGCCGGCGATGGGAATGAAGAGCGTCTGCACCACATAGGGAGTCAACCAATAGATGAAACGACGCACGAAGGGCATCATCGCCACAATCCGGGCCACCAGCCAGGACAGGGCCAGCGACAGCCAGCCGAGCAGGATGCCACCGTAGTAGACCGTGACATCGGCCAGCCACGCGGCGATGATCACGCAACGATCCCAGATCCACACGCCAAGATCAGCCAACCCGCCACCAAGATGGACCAGCCAACCCGGCATGGTCCAGGGCTGACGGGTTTCCTCAGGCACTGCCTCTGACGGGTCGTCAGGAACGGCATCCTCAGTGATCACCGTACGGTGCGGTGACCGCTGGACCGGCGGCGTCACCGCTCGCTGGGTCCGTCGCCCTCGACTGAGACGTTCCTGGTGGGCCCGGGCCCGCTTGGCTCGGATCTGGCGAGCCCGCACCTGACGATGCAACTGGGCGGGGCGGGGAGCCGCCGCCTGTGGCGCCTCGCCCACAGCGGCGGCAACCGCAGCCAGCAACTCTTCGGGATCGGTATAGCGATCGGCGGGAGCCTTGGCCATCAAGCGCATGCTGATCTGGGCCCAGGCCTGAGAGCAATCACACAAATGCTGGGGATCGGGCACCGGGTCATGGACATGGGCCTGGAGGATGCTGGCCGTCTCGGTGCCAAGATAGGGCAGGGTGCCGGTCAGCATCTGGAACAGCACACAACCGAGGCTGTACTGATCACTGCGATAATCGACCCCCAGGCCGCAGGCATGCTCAGGGCTCATGTAATACGGTGTGCCCATGACCCGACCGTCGTCCTCATCCGAGGGCAGCTTGATGAGGCCGAAGTCAGCCAACTTGACCCGCCCCTCGCGGCTGAGCATCAGATTGCCGGGCTTGATATCACGATGGACCAGTTCCTTGCGGGCAGCGTAGGCCAGGATTCCCGCCATATCGCCCATCACAGTGGCGATGCGCTCGGCGTCACAGGCCCCCTCACGATCGAGGACCTGCTGGAGCGACTCACCATCGACATACTCCATGGCGAAGTACAGCAATGGTTGATGATCATGGTCGATGGAACCGGCATCATGGACCCGAATGATGCCGGGATGATCCAAGACCGCCACGCTGCGTGCCTCACGCAGGAACATGTCCGCATAATCCGGTCGCTGACGAACCCGCTGCGGCGGCAATACCTTGAGCGCCACCAGACGGTCCATGCTCTCCTGACGAGCCAGATACACCGCCCCCATGTTGCCGGCCCCCAGCACCCCCAGGATGCGATAGCCGCCAAACTGCTGGCCCTTGCTGAAACCAAAGCGCATCGAGGCACCGGCCGCCATCAGACCTCCATCGGGAGCCGCACCGGACGGCATCCTCCAACATCTATCATATGCCGATCAATCCGCCAATGCCACCACGAGAATCGCGAGGGGACGATGCCCGACAGCCACAGCGTCCGGGGAATAGCACTTGCCCGCTGGACGATGCCGACAACATGACGCTTGTCCTGGCCAAGCCAGGGCCGCAGGGGCCATGCCCCTGAAGCAGCGATAAGGGCGATTAGCTCAGTTGGCTAGAGCGCCTGCCTTACAAGCAGGATGTCGGGAGTTCGAGTCTCTCATCGCCCATTGGTACCGGCCACCGCAGTCCCATGACCCGCCTCTGGCCTTGGGATGGCGCCCCAGGTCGGCGGCGTTATGATGGCCTCCATGCTCACCAAACCCGATCGCGTGCTGCGCGCCTGGATGCCGCATCTACTGCTGATGGGAGTCTTGGCTGCCATTTTGTGGCTAGTGCTGCGGGTCTTCAGCCCCTTGCTGGATCCCTTGCTGCTCGGTGCCTGTCTGGCGGTGCTGACCTCGCCTCTGTTGCATGTTCCCTTCACGCGGGCCATCAACCGCTGTGCCCCCTGGCTGGACGAGGCCCATCAGCGGCGCCTGGCCGCCATTCTCGCCACCCTGGTGATGGTCGTCGTCATGAGCCTGCCGCTGATCCTGCTC
>SLQH01000334.1 GCA_007131555.1 Planctomycetota bacterium
ATCATGCCGACGTCCGGGTTGGGATTCGGCGAAGGCATGGCAGCCACGCGTCGGCACACGGGCCAAGGCCCGGTGCTCCGTGGTGGTTTTGTGATGGGCGGTGGTTACTGGCGAGTCCGGGGCTGAACGTCCTCGCCATAGCCGTAGCTATGGTGAGGACGTTGGTGGAATCGGGGCCGAAAAGGCCCAGCCAAGCGAGGTCTCAGTCTATCCCAACCAGGCTCTTAGAGATGGTCGTATGCACGCCCGCCAGGGTTCGAACCTGGGACCTGCTGCTTAGAAGGCAGCTGCTCTATCCAGCTGAGCTACGGGCGCCTGTGTCTGCGTTGAGCATCGCCAGCGGCGTGACCTGTCAACGCTGCATGCCCGGCCCTGTCGCTTGCATCACCGATCGTCACAACGAGGCTGCTTGCCATGAGTGAAGCAGATGTGACGGAGCCGGTGGTGACAGCACGCAATGACAGTTGGGAAGAGCGTCATCTGCCGTCCTGGCAGCGCTGGCTCAACACCTTTTGTGAAAACTGGATATTCGCCTTTTTGATTGCCATGGGCATCCGCCACTTTGCCCTTGAGGCCTACCGTATCCCGACGGCGTCGATGGAGCCCATGCTCTATGGCGACCCGGCCTTTACCCGGGCTGATCACGTGGTGGTCGACAAGTTCTTCTCGCGCTTCAGCAGGGTCAACCGTTTTGATGTCGCGGTGTTTCAGTTCCCGTGGCCGGAGGTCGGCTCCGGGGCTGAGGTCAGCCGTGCCTGGCAGGATGTCGAGGGGCAGCGCAACGATGGCTTCCCCTTTAATCCCCAGTTGCATCGCAACTTCGTCAAACGGGTGGTGGCGACCCCAGGGGAGGTCTTCTTCATCGCCCATGGTGATATCCATGTCCGAGATGCCGATGGTCGGTTCATGGCGGCCACCAAGCCAGAGGCCGTTCAGGAGGCCCTGTGGCAGACCATCTACCGTCATGGCGCCCAGTCTGGATATCGACCTTGGGCAAGCCTGGAGGGCCGGGCCCAGCTGCGTGAGGACGCCGGTGGTGGTCTGGCCCTGCGTTTTGATGATGAGAGTCGCCTGCGTTTCAGTCAGCCCTTGCGCAATTTCTACGTCAAGCCCGGTCAGGTGCGCATCCTGCCGCGCGGAGCCGCCGAGTCGGGGCGGGGTGATCAGGGAGACCTCGTCGAGGTGGCGATGGATCGGCCGGTGTTCCGGATCGGCAATCAGGAAGGCAACATCTGGGATCTGGATCGCTGGGATGTCATGCGTCTGACGAGTGCCGACCTTGATTCGGCCAGTTATGGTCGGCTGCTAAATGCCGTCATGACCGAACTGGTCGGCGATGTGCGTGTGAGCGTGCGGCCAACTGAGATGGACAATCGCCTGGACCTCATCCTGCGCCGTACCGCAGACCGTCCGCAGTATCCTGAGGCCGACGAGCATCGTCTGAGCCTGACCACTGAGGGCTGGAGCCTGTTTGCCGGCGATGGGGCTCAGTTGGCATCCGGTCCTGGTCCGGTGTTGGGGCATGAATGGGGCTTGGCGCTGGTTGATCAGCGGGTGGTCATCTATCGTGATGGCCGCCCTCTGCCCGATGTCGCCCCGGTAGGGGTTGATGGTCGAGATCCCAATCGCTCACGGATGCAGGTGATGATGGCCGGGCAGGGGTCGGTGTTGTTGACGTCCTGTCGTGTGGATCGTGATATCCACTACAGCACCGACGGTTTTCTGGCTGATGAGCGGATGATGTGGCGTGAGGCTCGCCGCCTTGATGCCGGATCGTTGCTGTTTGAGCTGATGATGGTCAGGCGACAGATGATCGAATGTCTGATTGATGCCGACCTGCGCGCCGCCCTCTTGGCCGACCTTGACAGCCATGATCCGGCTGCCGGTGGTCATCCTCACGATGATCGCTTGGACTGGCTCTTGCCGATCGGCGACAGCCCAGAGCGGGCCCTACAGGCCCCCGCCGATGGGTATCTGATGCTGGGTGATAACAGTCCGCTGTCCTGGGATGGCCGCAACTGGGGCTGGGTCCCGGCCAGCAATCTGCGGGGGCGGGTGCTATGGGTGGTCCTGCCCTGGCAGCGCCGGCGGTGGGTCCAGTGAGGGCCGCGGCCGGCATGGTGTCAGGGTGGGGTCAAGACCCTGCCAGCGCCGGTGTAGAGGGCTCCGCTAACACGGTGCCGCGACACTGCAAGAAGCGGTTCCCGACGACTTTTCCACAGTGGGTATCGGGTCTGTTCAGAGCCTATGTGAAGAAGGAGATCGGTTGTGGAATGCCGATCGACGGTGAGAGGCCAGCAAAACCCAGTGTTTCATTGGCGATTCGCAAGTCGACCGAAGTGGTCCTCTTGCCTTTGCACAATCTTCATCCCCGTCAGTCACTTTTGTTGACAGGTTTTCCACAATGACCTTGTTCCGGGTTTCGGGGCTCTGCAAGCGCTTTGGCCGCCGTCAGGTGGTCAATGGTGTCGACCTGGCGGTAGAGCCCGGAGAGGTGGTCGGGCTGCTGGGCGCCAACGGCGCCGGCAAGACCACCACCTTCCGTATGGTGGTCGGTCTGCTGCGGGCTGATGCCGGCAGTATCCATCTGGCCGACAAGAACATCACCTCCTGGCCGATGGCCAAGCGGGCCCGGGCCGGGATCGGCTATCTGGCCCAGGAACCGACCATCTTCGCCCAGTTATCGGTGGCCGACAACCTGCGCATGGTCATCGAGGAGTACTACCCCTGGCGCCAGCGCCGCCAGGTACTGGACACGGTCCTGGACCAGCTGGAGCTGGGGCATCTGCGCCAGAGCCGGGCCGGCAGCCTGTCGGGGGGTGAGAAGCGCCGCCTGGAGATCACCCGGGCCCTGATCACCAGTCCCCGCCTGCTGTTCTTCGATGAGCCCTTTGCCGGGGTCGACCCCAAGAGCCGGGCTGGCATCCGGGACATCAGCGCCAGCCTCAAGGAGCGGGGCATCAGCGTGTTGATCACCGACCACAACGCCGAGGCCATCCTGGCGATGGTCGACCGCCTCTACGTCATGGAGGCAGGGGGCATCATCGCCTCCGGAACCCCGGCCGAGATCGTCGCCAACCGCGAGGTGCGTCGGGCCTATCTGGGTGACGATTTTGTCGTGCCGGAAACGGTCAAGGAGGCCTAATCTCGCTCCTGGGGCCGCCGGTTTCCAAGCGGCCAGAGCGATGCAGAGTGTCGCTCGCTGGGGATTGGCCATGTTCGGTGTTCCATGCCCCTCCCCTGGGACCGCCGGTTTCCAACCGGCTCTGGAGATTGGCCATGCTGCGATCTGGATTTCAACCCCAAAGGGGTTGCACATCCCA
>SLQH01000533.1 GCA_007131555.1 Planctomycetota bacterium
ACCAGGGGAGCGTTGAAGGCGTGCAGGCCCAGCAGCGACATGCAGTCATGGACATAGTGGACATAGTAGCGGGCGCATTGCAGGGCCACCGCCGGTTTTGGGCCGGTCCAGTAATTGCGGCTATGATCGGCCCGCAGGAAGGCGAAGCCGCGTTGCCGGGCCAGATAGGAGGGGGTGGGCAGGGGCGGCTGGACCTGAGCCGGGTCAATGGGCTCAAGATTGAACAACAGGGTCGGCAGGTAGACGTCTTCGCCAGGAGCCCGCAGGGCGGCGAGGAAGAAGTCATAGCCGTCTTCCGGCCAACGGGCATGGCCAGCCTCGAACCAGTAGGGCTCAAGCAGCTTGGGCATAGGGCCGTTCATGCGGGCGTTGGATATCTCGCGATTACCACCGCTGCCATCGGGCAGGTAGCCCCTGACCACGGAGTGTTGGATCGGCCCGCCCCGGAAGGTCCCGCCCTTGGCATCGCCCATGGTCACCCGGGCGTAGGTCGGCATGCCGCCGCCCCAGTCGGTGGCCGGATAGGCTAGGTCCAAGGTGTTGGCCCGCAGGTGGGAACGCATGGTGATACCGGTGCTGCCCACATAGTCGTAGCCCATCTCGCCCAGGCCGAGACGGTCCAGGCCCTCACACCAGGCGATCATGGCGCCGGTGTTGGAGTAGAACTTGCCGAACTCCTCCATATAGAAGCCCTGATCGGTGAGGTATTCATCGAAATACCACTTCCAGCCACCATCGCCGTGGAACAGGGCTTTGATGGCCTCATGGTCGTGCAGGGCCAGGGCCAGGAGGTGGGTGCCGATGGGGCGCGGCCAGTGCATGTTGGGCAGCCAACTGGTGCGATCATAGCGGAAATGGGGATGCCGCGGCGGATGGCCGGCGAGGTGGAAGTCGATATAGGAGCGGAAGTAGGCTTCGACTCCGGTTCGCTGGTCATCGCTCAGGAGGTCGATGAAGGCATCGTAGATGAAGGCGTCGGGTGAGCGTTCGTCGCGCATGTGACGGTCGCCGGCCGAGGGCATGCCCTCGTTCCATTCCAGGGTCGCCGGATCGACATCCCAAGTCAGCGGCTCGGGCTTGTGGCCGATGGAGCCGGTCAGACTGCGGATCAGGGATTGGCGCAGGGCCGCGTTGTCGCTGTGCAGCAGGGCATTGAGGACTGCGACCTGGGGTGGACGGGGTTGCAGGGCCATGGTCCGCTGCCATTGCTGCTGGGCCATCGGGTCCTCATCAAGGCGCCGTCGGATGGCGGCGACCTCATCAGGGGTCCACAGGATCGATGGCCGCTCGACCGCGCTCAGCGGGGCCAGGGTGATGAGAAATAGCAGGATGATGGCGGGTGGACGGTGACCCATGGTGATTGCTCCTTGAGGGATGGCAGGCTACCACTTGCCGAGGGCGGGGCCATGGACGAGCCGGCGGCCGCCCGCAGATCCTGGCATGTGCCGGATCACCCGCCATGATCCGTCCATGCCCCATATCCCATCAGCTCCCCGTCTGCGCCTGGTGGTCATCGGCGACGAGATCCTGCTCGGCAGGATCCAGGACACCAATACCGCCTGGCTGGCCGATCGCAGCCTGGGCTGGGGCCTGCGTCTGGCCGGGGTGGCGGTGGTCGGTGACGAACAGCAGGCCATCGTCGCCAGCCTGCGGGCAGCCGTCGCCAGTGCCGAGCTGGTGATCGTGACCGGGGGCCTGGGGCCCACCGAGGACGACCGCACCCGCGATGCCCTGGCCGAACTGATGGCGGTGCCGCTGGTCGAGGACGCCGCCGCCTGGCAGCAGATCGTCGGTTACTATCGTCGCATCCGAGGGCGGCGCGGGGTGCCACGTTCCAACCGCCGGCAGGCGCAGATCCCGGCAGGGGCGACAACCCTGGTCAATGACCGTGGCACTGCGCCGGGGCTGCTGGCCCGGATCGATGGGGCCCTGGTCGCCTGTCTGCCGGGGGTGCCGCATGAGATGCAGGCCATGGCCGACCGTCTGGCCGCCGACCTGCCCCGTCAGCTGACCGGGCTGGTGGTGCCGCATGTCGCCGAGATCCATTTCGGGGGCCTGGGCGAATCCTCAGCCCAGGACCGCCTTGGCGACCTGCTGGCCGACCGGCGCCTGCAGATCGGCATCTGCGCCCACGATGGTCTGTACATGACCGTGCGCATCGTCGGGGCCAGGACTCCGGTCGCCCGACGGGCGGCGGCGATCCGCCGGGTGATGCGGCCCTATCTGCTGCCCGAGCCCGGCTTCGCCCCCAGCCTGGTGGCCCTCCTGGCCCAGCGCGGTGAGCGCATCACGGTGGCCGAAAGCTGTACCGGCGGGGCCATCGCCGCCCAGCTGACCGCCGTGCCGGGGGCCTCAGCAGTCTTCGAGCAGGGCCTGATCGCCTATCACAACAGGGTCAAGCAGGATGTCCTGGGGGTGCCGGCGCAGCTCATCGCCCGCCATGGCGTGGTAAGCGGCCCGGTGGTCGAGGCCATGGCCACCGGGGCCCTGGCCTGGTCGGGCGCCAGCCTTGCCGTGGCCGCCTCGGGCATCGCCGGCCCTGGCGGCGGCAGTCCGGACAAGCCGGTGGGCACGGTGTGGATCGCCGTGGCCCAGGGCACGACGGTGCGTTCGCGTCGTCTGCACCTGGCCGGCAGCCGGGAGCGCATCCAGGCCCGGGCCGCTGCCAGCGCCCTGCACCTGGCCTGGCAGCAGCTGACCGGGGCCGGGTCGTGACGGGTGATGGGGCGGTCAGCCGCAGCGGCCTGCATCCGGTGCTGCTGTTCGCCCTGACAGCCACCATCATGATCGTCCTGGCCGTGATCAGCGACAGCGCTCCGCCCTGGCCACCGTGGTGGTCACGGGGGCCGGGCCTGGGCCTGATGCTCCTGGGCACCATCTGGAACCTGATCCAGGCCCGGACCTTCCGCCGGGCCAAGACGACCCTGCGCCCAGGGCAGGCACCCAGCCAACTGGTCACCACCGGGGCCTATGCTGTCAGCCGCAACCCCATGTACCTCGGCCAACTGGTCATCCTCATCGGCCTGGCCGGTCTGCTGCACGCCTGGGCCACCTGGCCCCTGCCCCTGCTGGCGGCCCTGGCCTTCGACCGCCTGGTCATCCCGGCCGAGGAATGCCGCATCGCCACCGCCCTGCCCGGACCCTGGGCCGACTACCAGCAGCGGGTGCGGCGCTGGCTAGGAGCCTGTAAGGAATAGACTGACACGTCGCCTGGCTGGGCCTTTTCGGCCCCGGACTCGCCAATACCCATCGCCTATCACAAAACCACCACGGAGCACCGGGCCTTGGCCCGCGTGCCTACGCGCGGTTCCCATGCCA
>SLQH01000001.1 GCA_007131555.1 Planctomycetota bacterium
CGCTCGGTCATGACGCCCCGCCAGGAGGCCATTCTTCTCGGTCGCGGCATCCTTGATTGACGGCCCTGTCATGATGATGGACATCATGTTGCAGGGACTCGGGCTTGCTGCCTCGGACCTCCGCGCCCAGGTCGAGGCCCGAGTCGCTGCCGGCGATCCCTTGTTCAGTGTGTTGGAGGACCACGCCGATCCGGATCAGATCGCCAGGGTCCTGGCCACCGCCCTGGATCTGCCCTGCCTCACCGAGACCTCCGAACTGCTGCCGGACCGGGTCTGGCTGGAACGCATCGGGGTGCGGGTCTGGGCCGCCGCCAGGGCTCTGCCCATCACAGGAGGCCCGGCGGGCGCCTTGCGGGTGGCATGTCTCGACCCCCTTGACCGTCAGGCCCTGGAGATCCTGCGGGCCGCCAGTGGCGGGGTGATCCCCGATCCGGTGGTGGTCCCCCGACCGCTCCTGCAACAGGCGCTCGGCGAACAGCTTGGACTGGGCGCCGATACCGTCCAGACCCTGGTCGAGGGACGCTTGGAGGAGGTCGTCGATCAAGGGGTGGACCTGACCGAGGCGGCAGAAGACGCCTCCATCATCCGTCTGGTCAATCAGGTCCTCCAGGAGGCCTTGGAGCGACGGGCCACCGACATCCATTTCGAGCCCTTCGAGGGCCGCTTCTCGGTCCGCTACCGCATTGACGGGGTCCTGGTCGAGGCGCGTCTGCCGCCAGACATCCGCCGCCTGCAGGCCGCCATCGTCTCACGCCTGAAGATCCTCGCCCAGCTCGACATCGCCGAGAAGCGTCTGCCCCAGGACGGCCGCATCACGCTGCGCCTCAAGGGCCGCGAGGTCGATGTCCGGGTCGGCATCATCCCCATGCTCCATGGCGAGGCGGTGGTGCTGCGCCTGCTTGATCGCGGGGCCGCCCTGATCGGCCTGGAAGGCACCGGGATGTCGACCGGCCACCGCCAGCGCTTCGCCCACGCCCTGTCCCTGCCCCATGGCATCATCCTGGTGACCGGGCCGACCGGCAGCGGCAAGACCACCTCCCTGTATGCCGGGCTGGGGCTGATCAACCGCCCCGACACCAAGATCATCACCATCGAGGATCCCGTTGAATATCACCTCGACGGGATCAATCAGATCCAGGTCGATACACGCACCGGCCTGACCTTCGCCGCTGGGCTGCGGGCCATCCTGCGTCATGACCCGGACGTGGTGCTGGTCGGCGAGATCCGCGATCGGGAGACCGCTGAGATCGCCATCCAGGCCTCGCTGACCGGGCACCTGGTGCTGTCGACCCTGCACACCAATGACGCCCCGTCGGCCATCACCCGCCTGATCGACATGGGCATCGAGCCCTATCTGGTCTGCTCGACGGTGGAACTGGTGGTCGCCCAACGTCTGGTGCGGCTGCTGTGCCGGCACTGCCGTCAGGAACTGACCGGAGCGGCCCGCGATGAGGTCGTCCTCCGACTCAATGACCCCACGGCAGTGGTCTATGGCCCCCAGGGCTGTCGCCTCTGCCACGGCAGCGGCTACCATGGCCGCTGCGGCATCTTCGAGATGATGCCGATGAGCGACCACCTGCGCCATCTGGCCAGCACCACTACCGCCACCCAGGAACTGCGCCAGGCCGCCCGCGATGACGGCATGGAGGTCCTGCTGGACAATGGCCTCTCCCTGGTCCGTCAGGGTCTCACCAGCCTGGCCGAGGTGCTGCGTCTGGCCCGCCAGGGACTGGAGCCACTGACCGCTATCGGGAGGGCCAGCTGATGCCGGTCTTCGTCTATCAGGCCCTGACCGCCACCGGGCAGCGCTGCCGGGGCACCATCGAGGCCAACGACCCCCTCGCCGCCCAGAGCCTCTTGGAAGACAGCTTCCTGGTGCCGATCACCATCGACCAGGGTCCCGGAGGCGATGGCGGACCGCGCCCGGCACCGGCCCAGGTCCTCGGCTTCACCCGGTCCCTGGCCGGACTGCTGGCCGGTGGCGTCCCCCTGTCCCGGGCCCTGACCGTCATCGAGCAGGAGACCGTCGACCGGCGGACCCGGGCCCTGTGGTCGGACATCCATCATCGGGTTCGTGACGGCTCCTCCCTGGCCGATGCCCTGGCCGCCCATCCCCACGTCTTCTCGGCGGTCTTCATCGCCATGGTCCGATCCGGCGAGACCGGCGGCTTCCTGGACACCGTGCTTGAGCAGGTGGCCGACTACATGGAACGGCAGCGGGAACTGCGCAGCAAGGTGACAGCAGCGCTGGTCTACCCGAGCCTGCTGGCCCTGGTGTCCGCCGCCGTGGTGCTGTTCCTGCTGCTGTGGTTCATCCCCCGCTTCGCCGAGCTGTTCGCCTCCTTCGGCCAGGAGCTGCCGCTGCTCACCAGGACCATCCAGCACCTCAGCAGCAGCCTGCTGGCCCACGGCTGGCTGCTGGCCGGACTGGTCATCGGCGGCGCCGGGGCCGGACATGCCCTGCTGCGACACCCCCGCTGGAACAATCTCTGGCAGCGGCTGCGTCTGGGCCTGCCCGGACTCGGCCCCGTCATCCTGGTGGCAGCCCGGGTGCGCTTCTGCCGTATGCTCGGTACCCTGCTGCACGCTGGCGTCCCGCTGCTCAACGCTCTTGACGTGGCCCGGGCCACCATCGGCAACCGCGTGGTCGAGGGAGGCCTGGGCACGGTCCTGGAACGGGTCCGTCACGGTGACTCCCTGCGCCGGGCCTTCGATGACCTGGACCGCCTCCTGCCGGACACCTCCCGTGAGGTCCTGGCAGTGGCCGAGGACGCCGGCTGCCTGCCACGGGAACTGCTGCGCCTGGCCGAGACCGGCGATCGCGATCTTGATCGCCGCCTGCGCAGCCTGGCGGCCCTGCTCGAACCCCTCCTGCTGCTGGTGATGGCGACCATCGTCGGGCTCATCGTCATCGGCATGCTCCTGCCCATCTTCGATCTCTGGAGTGCCGTCTCATGATCGTCCATCCTGTCCGTCGGCGTACCCGCGGCGCCTTCACCATCCTCGAACTGCTCCTGGTGCTGGTCATCCTGACCGTGCTGGCCGGCATCGTCGGCGCCCGCTTCGTCGGCCAGAGCACCAGCGCCCGGATCCGGGCCGCCCGGACCCAGCTGGAGATCCTGGTCCTGGCCCTCAACCGCTTCGAGATCGACATGGGCCGCTTCCCCACCAGCAACGAGGGGCTCCAGGTCCTGATCGAGACTCCGGCCGATGGGGCGGCCTACTGGCAGGGACCGTATCTCGACAGCAGCAGCATCCCCCATGATCAATGGGGCAATCCCTGGAACTACCGCTTCCCCGGCCAACACCGC
>SLQH01000358.1 GCA_007131555.1 Planctomycetota bacterium
AAATCCTCACCATAGCTACGGCTATGGCTGCGGTTTTCGACGAAATCGTGTCTCGAAAATGCACTGCGCTTGTGCTCGGTCGCTATCCCTTACAGACTCCTAGGAAAGGGTGCCCATGTCCACTGATCCGCGTATTGACCGGGCTATTAGCACGGCCTTTGCTGCCTTGAGCAACTGCGGTGCCTGCCCCCGGCATGATGATCATGCTGATCTGCCGCATATCTCTCAACGGGCGGTGCATGATATCGTTGATGAGTTCATCGCCGTGCTGTTTCCTGGTTGTCATGGCCATGGTCGGCCGGCCATGGGTGGCCGTGACTATGCCCATCTGGGCCATTTTCACACCCTGGTTGCTACCCTTTTGGATCAGGCCCAGCGGGCCTGCGTGCATGCTGATGGGGCGGTGGAGGTCGCAGCGGTGGCGGCGGCCCATGAGCGGGCGACGGCCTGTGTCATTGATCTGATCGATCATCTGGATGCCATCCAGGCCGATCTGCGCGAGGACATCCAGGCCGCCTACGAGGGCGATCCGGCGGCCCGTTCGACCATGGAGGTGGTCCTGGCCTATCCGGGCATCATCGCCATTGCCGTCCATCGTCTGGCCCATCGCCTGCTGACCACCGGTCTGCCCCTGATTCCCCGGATCATGTCTGAATATGCCCACTCACGCACTGGTATCGATATCCATCCTGGGGCGGCCATCGGTCCGGGCTTTTTCATCGATCACGGTACCGGGGTGGTGATTGGCGAGACCTGTCGCATCGGTCGCCGGGTCAAGCTCTACCAAGGTGTGACCCTGGGCGCCCTGAGCTTCCCCAAGGATGCCGACGGCAATCCGGTCAAGGGCATCAAGCGTCATCCTGATGTCGAGGATCATGTCGTGATCTACGCCGGGGCCACCATCCTCGGTGGCGATACCGTGATCGGGGCCGGATCGGTGATCGGCGGCAATGTGTGGCTGACCCATTCGGTAGAGCCGGGCTCTCGGGTCTACAGCCATCAAGGTGAACCTGAGATCACCACTACCCGGCGCAGCAAGGCAGATTCTTGACGTCGATTCCCGCTGCCCCCTCAGCGTTGATAGCGTCGTAGCATGCTTTCCGCCTCGCTGATGAAGCGGCGCATCTCTGGCGCTGGTTCTGGAATGCCCCGGTTGTAGTTGTCGATAATCACGCGTAAGGCATTGATGCCTTCTTGGTAGGCTGCTTGCACATCGGCCTGGGTGCTGGCCGCGTCTTCGGCCCGGGCAAAGGCATTGCGTGCCTGGAGGATGGTGGAATCGAAATGCTGGTTGGCAGCGTTGATGATTTCTTGACGCAGGGGGCGCAGTTCGGCCCGCGGCCACTGAGGGATCAGGGTGTCGATATGTGAAAGGGCCTTGCCGTATTGAGCTGCATCAGTGTAGGCGGTGATCTCGGTACGGGCCCGGTTGACCACTTCGGTGGTTTCACGGCGGTCGCGTCGGGTGCGCTCAGCGTTGATGCGAGGCATGAGCGTGTCGATCTGGCTGGTCATGATGCTGAAGGCTTCGGCCATCTGCGGATCATCGACGCCCTGGGGATCGACCGGATTGCGCATGAAGGCCTGAGCATCACGTTCGAGCTGGTCAAGACCGTCCATGGTCGCTATGTCGGTGAGGCGATCAAAACGGACGCGCAAGGCGTCGAAGTGGCGGGTGGCGAGGCTGCGGTGGCGGATCCTCGTCGCCCGAGCCTCGAAGGAGTCGAGTTCGACCATCATGTCATGGGCCTGTATGGCCAGGTCGAGGTTGCCGATGAGTTCATTCTCTTCGCTGGGGTTGGGCTGGGCATGATTGAGGTATTCGACGTTGAGATAGACCTCACGGCACTGCTGGATGTGGATGGTGGCGGCTTCATGGTCGTCGTTGTTGAGTGCCTGCAGCGCCCGACCACGATGTTCGCGGGCGCGGCGGAAATACCAACTGGCGAGCCGTTCTCGGGTCCATTCGACTTCCTGGGCCGGACGATTGTCGATATCACAGGCTGGCAGGATGTGTTCGATGCGGTCTGCGCGTAGGAAATGGTACCATGCGGCATAGCCGCCGCCGCCCAGGACGGCGAGCAGCAGGATGACAAGGAAGAAGGTCAGGACGGCCCGACGACGGGCCCGGGCTATGGCCGGATCGACAGCTGGTTTCTTCTTGCGCTTTGATGCCCGTTTGGAGTCCTTGTCCTTCTTGCTGCTGCGGGCGGAACGGCCTGCCCGGCTGCCACGGGCACTGGAGCGAGCGCTGCTGCGCCGAGACGATCGGGCCGGTTGTGGATCGTCAGAAGCATCCTCATCAAGGGCCTCGTCAAAGTCTTCCGGCTCGTCATCCATCACCTGGGCATCGAAGTCTTCGGCGCCTTCCGGGATCTCGATATCGTCATCATCCACTGCCAGATCATCAGCAGGCGGTGCTTGATCATCATACTCCATGGCCATGTCATCGTCGGCAGGGACGGCGAGGTCGTCCTCGACCGGCGCCACGGCATCGGCCGCTTCGTCTGCGGGTTCATCTTGCTTGGATTGGGCTGCTGCTAGGCGTTGCTGAAGGCGTCGGGATCGGGCCATTGCGCATGTCCTCCTTGAAGGCACACGCACTATAGGCGCCATGCTGCGGACTCAATCCCCGCTTGGAGAATGGCCTAGAGCGTGTCGGACACGGTGTTGTCTGGCCCCATGATGACGACCTTGGGGTGATGGGCGGCGATCTCGGCATCATCCAGCAGGGCATAGGCGATGATGATCACCTTGTCGCCGGTCTGGACCAGACGCGCTGCTGCTCCATTGATGACGATGGCTCCGGAACCACGAGGGCCGGGAATGGTATAGGTTTCAAAGCGCTGGCCATTGTCGATATCCAGGACCTGGACCCGTTGATGGACCAGGATGTCGGCCGCATCAAGCAGGTCCTCATCAACCGTGATGCTGCCTCGGTAGTCAAGGCGGCTGTCGGTGACCGTGGCGCCGTGCAGTTTGCCGATGAACATCTCACGTAGCATGATGTTCATCATTCATGGTGGCAGAGGTCGGGGAAGCGTTGATGGAGGCAGTTGTGACGCGGGAGACGATCTCCAGATCATGGCCCGCGAGGCCGTGTACCGGCGCATCGCTGGTGGTGATCAGACGCAGACGTCGTAAGCCCAGGTCACGCAGGATCTGGGCTCCGATGCCGTGATCGCGATGGATGTCGGGTCCGGGAGGGGGGGCAGCTCCGGCAGCAATGTCCAACTGGGTGGCAAGGTCATGGCGATCATGGTCCAGGTAGAGCAGGACGCCTCCCTGGCCAGCCA
>SLQH01000445.1 GCA_007131555.1 Planctomycetota bacterium
GCCGTATGACGGTCTTCATGGCGACGTCCTGGCTGGTATTCGACGAAAGCATGGCCGCCGCGCGTCGGCACGCGGGCCAAGGCCCGGTGCTCCGTGGTGGGCTTGTGACGGGCCATGGTTACGGGCGAGTCCGGGCCCGAAAAGGCCAAGCCAGGCGACGTGTCAGTCTATTCCTTACAGGCTCCTAGCAGCGAGCCCTTCAAGGCCGCCCCACCGGGGGCCTGGGAGCCAGGTCGACAAAGCCCGGCAGAGCGAGGAAAAAGTCGACCACGGCCCGGACCATGTCCGGATCATGACTCAAGATCGACAGTTCGCGGTTATGCAGCAGCGCGGCAGCGGTCCAGTTGTGGCTGCCCACGATCGCCGACTGGTCAATCACCAAGGTCTTGACATGGGTACGCTCATCAATGTCGTCCAGCAACACCGGCACCCCATTGGCCCTCAGCCATGCCGCAGCGGTGGCATGCTTGTCTTCTGGTTCGCCGGTACGCCAGTCCCGCCCGGTATCCAGCACCACACGGACATCAACGCCGCGCCGGACTGCGGCCGCCAGACGGCGGCACAGATCAGTGACCGGATGGCGGGGATTGTCAGGGTCCATGCGCATCACATAGACGGCCACATAGATCCGCTCGGAAGCCTGGTCGATCATCGGAGTGACGGTTCGCAGGAAGGTTGGCCCCGCCTCCGGACCGGTCTGCAGCAACAGATCAGCTGCCGGTCGCGGTGGCGCCACCAGGCCCAACAGCAACACCGTTGCCACCGCGACAGAAGTGAGCGCCAAGCGGCGCAACGACCGGGACCAGGGGCGCAGATCGGGTTGCAAGGTCGGCATGACAGCCCTTAAGAGATGTGATCGTCAGGCGCGATCAAGCAAAGCCGCCTTGGCTTCACAATGCAGCTCATGAATCGGCACCAGGCGGTCAATACGGGTCGTCTTGAGCACCGTCGCCACGAAATGATGGACCCCGACCAGGACCATGTCACCGCCCTCTTCATGCACCAGACGGGCTGTTGCCACCAACAGGGCCAAGGCCCTGGAGTTGACCAATACGAAGCCCTCAAGATTGACCAGCCAGGGCTGGTGCGGATCGGCGGCGATCAGGTTATGCAGTTCCTCGAACAAGACATCAACCCGCTGAGGGTCAAAACGCCCACCGGTCGGGAGCGGACAGCGCATGACGCGCACACCATCATCATCAACGATATCCCACATAACGATATCATGACCACAACACGCAGCAGAACAAGACCGTGTCGACCGACGGTGTCAGATGCCCGTCCGCTCGGCAATCGCCTGTCTGGCGGCATCCATCACCACTTGCGGACTGATGTCGGCCATACCACCCAGGGCGGCATCACGACGTTCCCAGGCCTGACCCCGTCCCTGCACCGTCCGATGCCCCCGACCACGAGGACCATTACGTTCTGCCGGAACCGGTCCGAACAGGCCCACGGTCGGCGCCCCCACGGCCATGGCCAGATGCAACGGACCGCTATCAGCCGACACCACCACAGCCGCCCTGGCCAACAGCGCCGCTAGGCAGGACAGAGTGGTTGGCGGGGCCAGATGGGCCCCGGTAGCGGCGGCAATACGGGCCGCTACCGCCCGCTCAGCCGGCGACCCCCAGACCAGAACCAGAGGATGGCCTGCCGCCAGAACCATATCGACAAAGGCCTGCTGATGGGTCTCCGGCCAGATCTTACTGGGCCATCCAGCCCCGACATTGAGCATCCACGGACGCGGCACGTCGCTACGGACCAACCAGGCGTCCATGGCGGCGGCCTCAGCACTCCACGCCGGGAGCGGGAACTGCCAACCAGGCACCAGACCCTGACGACGATGCAGCGGCAGGCCGAGAGCCCGTTGCTGATCAATGACATGGACAGCCATCGTCGGCACCCGATCACGGCTCACCAACCAGCTGAGCTCGCGGGCCCGACCGCAGGCATGGCCGATCCGGTTCCGCGCGGCACTGGCCAGCACCACGGCGGCGCTCTTGGCCAGACCCTGGGCATCAACCACCACATCGTAGCGCAGCGCCCGTATGCAACGCACTAGGCGGCGCAGATCAGCACAGCGGTGTCTCAACCCGGTTCCCGATCGTCGCCAGGCGCTGCGCGGCACCCGATGGACCCGGGTCACAACCGGATTGGCATCCAGCAATACCGCCCATCGATCTTCGCACAGCCAATCCACCGTCCAGCCCGTGGCCACCAGATCCGCAGCCAAGGGCAGGGTATGAATGATGTCACCAAAGGCGCCCAATCGAACAATCAGGACCCGGCCAGCTGTTCGATCAGTGCCCATGCTCCACACCCCTCCCCTCTGTCTTGGCTGATGATCACCGTATCCCCTGGCATGACCTGGACCACATGCATATTCAGGAGCCTGTAAGAGATAGCGACCGAGCACAAGCGCAGGGTTTTGCTCATGATGGACTCCTACACCGGTTTCTTCCGGTGAAAAGTGTCCGGGATAAACCAGGGGCGCGCCAGGCAACAGACGTGGCAACTTGCTTGGCTTCGGCTTGCGATCCCCCCGATAGAGAGATATGTTCAGCCATGCTCAGGCATGGGCCGGAGCCACGACGCTGACCACCTCCCAACGGGGTACGGATGACCGAAGAACCGCTCAACCTCGGTCGCATCGCCAAGCTGTGCAATGTCAGTCGGACCACGGTCTACCGTTGGATCATCAACGGCCACCTCAAGTCCTACGCCCTGCCCAGCGGCCATTTCCGAGTCCACCCGTCCGACCTGTGCGAGTTCTGCCAGGCCTTCGGCATCCCTAGCCCGACCGAGCTGGAGCACTGGACCTCGAACCGGGCCGGCGGTTCCAACCGCTACCGGGTCCTGATCGCCGATGACCATCCGGACATGATCCTGGTCCTGCGCAAGGTCGTCGAACGCTTCCTGCCCGGGGTCGAGATCCATGAGGCCAGCAACGGGGTCGAGACCTGCATCGCCGTCGGCACCCTGCGCCCCGATCTCCTGCTGCTGGACATCATGATGCCGGGCATGGACGGCTTCGCCGTGGTCCAGGAACTCCTGCGCCGGCCGGAACTCAGCGACAGCCGGGTGGTGGTGGTCTCGGCCTACGAACCCTTTGAGCGGGTCGCCGAGCTCGGCCGCCTGCATCCGCAGATCAGCCACTGCATCCAGAAGCCGATCAACGTCGAGCGCTTCGGAGCCCTGCTGCGGGCCTGCGTCGACCAGCAGACCTCCCGCTCCTGAACGGATCAGGCTGGACAGCGCCGTGACTGCCATACGGTACGCGCACGAA
>SLQH01000065.1 GCA_007131555.1 Planctomycetota bacterium
GCCGCTTTCCCCGACCAATCCCAGGGTGGCCCCACGAGCAATATCCACAGTGATCCCGTCCACAGCCTGCACCGGGCCGTCTTCTGCGGCAAAGCGGACCGCCAGATCCTGGATGGCCAGCAGCGGGGCGCTCATGTACGACCTCGCAATTGCGGATCAAAGGCGTCACGCAGGCCATCACCGACGACATTGAGGGCCAGCAGGGTCAGGCCCATGGCCCCGGCCGGAACCAACAGCAACCAACTGGCCGAACCATCAGTCCCCAGACCCTCCATGCCGGATTTGACCAAGGCCCCCCATGAATCAATCGGACGACCACCATAGTGGATGGTCAGGCCGATGAAGGACAGGAAGCTCTCCTCCAACATCACCAGGGGCACGGTCAAGGTGGCGTAGACGATGATCGGCCCAAGGCTGTTGGGGATCAGATGGCGCCACAGCAGATGGCGGCGACGACAACCGGCCAGGCGGGCGGCATCAATGAACTCGCGATGACGCAGGCTCATGACCTGGGCCCGGACGATGCGGGCCATGGTCAGCCACTGGACCGCGCCCAGGGCCGCGAACAGCAGAAAGATGTTGTTGCCGAAGAATGCCAACAACAGGATCACCAGGAACATGAAGGGCAGGGCATAGAGGACGTCAATGACCGACATCATCACGCGGTCCACACGCCCCCCTGCATAGCCGGCCACGGCACCATAGGTGACCCCGATGAGGACACTGACCAGGGTGCCGACGATGCCCACCAACAATGAGATACGGCCCCCATGGAGCACTCGTGCCGCCAGATCCCGGCCCCGGTCATCAGTCCCGAGCAGATGACGGATCCGATACGGTCGACCATCGACAACAACAGCCACCAGACGATCACCGGGAACCACGGCGCCATCCACCGCCTCGCCATCGCGACTGATCGCCGATACCACCCCCTGTTCAATGACCGCCCCATAGACCACATGCCGTGGCTCGCGACTGCCGCGCAGCATCACCTGACGACTGGGGCCGGTCCCCAGGGCCTGCGGCAGCACGGCCCCTTGCTCAACCATCACCGTTTCAGGGACCGCATGCCAGACACCTGGGCGCGGCGACATCTCCAAGCGGGCCAGATCCGGCAGACGCTCCACCACCCCGGCGACATCATCGGCCTCACCCTGCTGCACGGTGATGGTGGTCACCACTCCGGCAGCATCGATCCGGATCCGGGCATACAGATAGACGCTGTCATCGACCTCCATGGTCAGGCTGCTGAGCGCAGGCATGGGCGGCGGCAGGCCGACCTCCAGGACATTACTGCGTCGTCCACCGGGATGGCTGAAACCAGGAGGACGGGCCCCCAACCATTCACGGGCCAGGGCCGGATCATGAGGGCTGACCAGAGGCGCGGCAATGCAAGCCGTCACCACCACGACCAGCAGCCCCAGACCGATCATCGCCGCCCGATTGCGGCGCAAGCGCCGCCAGGCGTCACGTCCAGGACTGACACCCACCACCGGCGGCGCAGAGGAAGACCGGGGCGCGGTCGTGGCATCAGCCATAGCGCACCCGCGGATCTATCAGGGCCAAAACGACATCGCTGATCAGATTCATGACGATCAGGAGCGTACCGTACACCAGCACCGTGCCCATGACCAGGGTGTAGTCGCGGCTGGTGGCGGCATTGACGAACTCGTATCCCAGACCGCGCAGTCCGAAGACGCTCTCAATGACCAGGGAGCCGGTCAGCAGGGCGGCCGTTGCCGGGCCAAGATAGGCCACCACGCTGACCATGGCGCCCCGCAGGGCATGACGCAGCAAGACCGCCATCTCACCCAGGCCCTTGGCCCGGGCGCTGCGCACGAAGTCCTGGTGGATCATGTCCAGCATGCCGGCCCGGCACAGACGGGCGATGCGGCCGGCAAAGGGCAGGGCCAGGGCGAAGGCGGCCAGCAGCACATAGGCCGCCGTTGGACCGGCCGCACCGGGGGTTGTGATCCAGCCCAGGTGGGTGGCAAGCACCAGGAGCAGCACCGGAGCGATGACGAAGTTGGGAATCGACAGGCCGATAAGGGCGACCACCATGCTCAGATGGTCAGCCCAGCCATTGTGCCGGGCTGCCGCCACCACGCCGGCGATGACCCCCATCGCCAAGGCCATCATCATGGCCAGGCCACCCAGCACCAATGATCCGGGTAGCCGTGAGGCGATGATCTCACCCACTCCACGGCCGATCTGACGATAGCTGGGACCAAGATCAGCCCGCACCAGGCGACCCAGGAAATGGGCATATTGGACACTCAGAGGGCGGTCCAGCAGGTAACGGGCCCGCAAGGCCGCCGTCACCTCGGCCGGAGGCGAGCGCTCGGCGTCAAAGGGCCCGCCCGGAGCCAGACGGATCAGGAAGAAGGCGATGGTCGCCAGGATCACCAGCACCACCGGAGCCATCAACAATTTTCGGATCAGGTAGGGTCCCATGGCTCCTTCAGATGTCAGATGACAGCCGCCATCGTAAAGACTGTCACTCGACGATGTCCAGATACTTGCAGAACAGCAGATCGCGGATGTTGGGGCTGAAATGACGGACCCGCTCGCTGATCAAGCCCTTGTTGACATAGATGAACAGGGGAATGATGGGCAGCGATTCACGGGTCAGGATGGTCTCCAGGCGAGCAAAGAGTTCCAGCCGATGATTGGCATCAGGGCTGGTGCCGGCCTCACGCAGCAGGGCGTCGTATTCGTCGTCACTCCAGCCGGTGCGGTTGTTGCCGCCGCCGCTGACAAAGCAGTGGTAGAAGGTGATGGGGTCATGGAAGTCGCCAATCCACCCGGAACGAGCCAGATCGTAGTCAAGATTGCTGAGACTGGCCATATAGCTGCCCCACTCGGCATTGCGCAAGGTGATGACGATACCCAGATTCTCCTCCCATTGCTGGACAATGGCTTCGGCAATCCGCTGATGCATATCGCTGTTGTTGTAGAGCAGGGTCAGGGCGGGAAAGGCCTGGCCGTCGGGGCCAAAACCGGCGGCGGCCAGGGCGGCCCTGGCTGCTTCAGGATCATACCCCAATCCTGGCGGCGGCTGATAGTCCCCCATCTGCGGACAATACCAGGTTGCAGGAATCTCCCCCAGACCAGTGACGTGCCGGGTGATATGACCACGATCAATGGCCTGTGACAAGGCCCGCCGCACCCGGACATCATCCAAGGGTGGCCGAGTGACATTGACACGAAAATAATAGCTGGCCAAAAAGGGATGGGTATAGAAGCCGGGATGACGCTGGGCCTCATCCATCTTGCCGGCCGGCAC
>SLQH01000554.1 GCA_007131555.1 Planctomycetota bacterium
AACTTCTCTCCCGGCCGACGCTGGCGCAGCACCTCGCGCACCTGAGACTGATCCAGAAAACCCCAGGATACCGCCAACTCCCCGATCAGAGGCCGTTGACGACGCTGCCAGGCCAGAGCGGCAATCCGTTCCTGCCAAGTGATGATGCCGCTGAGATGGAGGAACTCGGCCAAACGTAGGGGACGCTGCGGCAGACCATCCAGGCGGACCCGTCGCAGACGCTCAGGAGATGGCCGTGCGGCGGCGGCAGGAGCCGGACGGGCCGGTGGTGGTGGCGGTCGCGAGGCCTGGGCCGGGTGGGATCGACGCGGTGGTCGCGGCGACAGCGTGGCTCCAGGTAAGCGCCGTCCGCCATCGATGAATGCCCGCAAGACGGCATAGGCATCGGTCAACTGGGCAAACTCAGCCGCCAATACCTGGGGATGCCGACCCAACACCGCAGCACGATCAGGATGGGAGCCACGGGCTCGTTGGCGATAACGACGACGCAGGTCGTCACCATCCAGACTGCGCAAAAAAGCCTCAGTCACCGCCATATGGGCCCCGAAGACCACCCGACATGCCCGATTGATCTGAGCCATGGTCAATACATCCACCATGGACATATACCATATCGGCATTTCCGGTTTCGCCAATAGGAATCAACCTGCTGCAACACCCTTCGGGCGCCCTCGCAGCCATGCGTTGCGCCACGCACGGGCCATGGCATCATGACCGTGACCCCCGCTATGTGGGGACAGCTCAGCGCGGCCCGCGCAAGGAATGAAACCAGCATGAACGAAGCACGATATCTCATCAAGGTGCCCGGCGGCGGTCAAGGCGGCCCTTACACTGCCGAACAGGTCCAGACCTTCGTTGCCAGCAACCAGATCCCCCCCGGTGCCCAGGTCATCGACATCATGGCTTCCAGCCCTGTGGCCCCACCGCCGGGCGCTCCGCAGGTCCCCTCAGCACCGGTCCAGGCAGCGCCTGCCGCTCCTGTCGTGACACCGGCAGCACCAAACTTCGATCCATCATTTGAAGCGGGCTTTGCCGACAGCAACCCGGCCCCCGCCGCCCCTCAGAATGCCCCGGCACCTGATCAGGCCATGGATGACGGTTTCCTTGATCTGATCGAGGTCGCTCCGGCCCCGGTCCCCCTGCAAGATCCGGTCGCCCCTGCCCCTGCCCAGTCCAGTCCCCGCCCGGCCACTGGGGCCCATCAGCGGCGACCCAACACCACTCGGATCAAGAACAGTGGACGGGCCGGACGACGCAGCCGGACCGGTCGCTCCGGAGTCACCAGTAACAACCATCTGGAAGACGGCCAGGGCACCCACGGACGACGCAAGAAAAAGGGTGGCAGCCAAGATGACGAAGGCTCCGGATCGATCATGCCCATTGTACTGGTCGTCCTCGGAGTGGTTGTCGTGGCGGCCATTATCGGCGGCATCATGTTCTATGGCCAATCAGGCGATGACGACCTGCGCTTCCAGGACCTCATCGGCCAATGGCACATCGACACCGCCCGCCTGGAGGACCACACTTGGTTCCGTCAGACCGCCGAACGTGACCAAGAGCGTCTCCGGGCCGACTTTGCCCTTGAGACCTTTACCTTTTCTGCCCCCAATGCGGTGATGGCCCATATCGCCGGAGAGGCCCGCTGGCAACGCGCCGAAGCAGCGGTCAGAACCCTGCGTGCCCAAAGCCTGGAGTTGACCATCACCCCCTACGACAACAGCCAGGCCGGCAGTCCGCTGCGTTGGCAGATCGGTCGGGGGCAACACGGCCTGAGCCTGGACCGTGACGGCCAGACCGTCCCCCTGACCCAGGGCCCGTCAGCGGCCTTCGTTCAGCCCGCCCCGCCCGCCGCCGATCCGACCCCACAACCGGACGACGTCCCCGACGATGACCAGCAGGAAGCGCCTGATGACCAGGATAACGACGAGGAATCCGCCCCAGACAGCGCCCAGGTCTCAACAAGCACACCCAGCACGCCAGCACCTGAACGGGTCACCAGGACAGACACCAGGACCACCATCGAACCCCAGGCAGCTGTGGCAGCCGAAGCCTTCGAGGCCCTGAAAGGCCCGTGGCGACTGGATCAAGAGCGTTTCTACGACACCAATTACTACAACAATACCAACAACGCCTTGCTTCAGGAAGACGATGGGCGACAAGTTGCCCGACTATGGCGGTCTCGCATGTTCGCCACCACCTACGTTTTCTCCGAACAGCATCTCGACGAGACGATCGGCACACGGCGCATCACCCGTGCACGGGCGGTCGGGGCCATACGCCTACCCGGCACCGATCTGCCGGCTTGGCAGGTTGACGTCGAAGATTCCCAAGGTCGCCGCCGCAGTGTGGTCCTGATGATCACCGGCGATGACACCATGACACTCCAGGTGCGGGCCGGACGCGGCTTGGAACTGACCCTGAGGCGCGGCGAAGCCCCACAGGAAATGGTGGACACATTCCTGGAACTGGAGCAGTGACCCTGGGAACTGATGACGATGACAACAGGACGCGCCCTGACCCCGCCAATCCAGGGCCGTCTCTGGGCCCAGGCCCGCGGACCCTGATACCGGCACCCCGTATCCGGCGACGGGTCCGGCAACTGGGCCGCATCCTCACCACTGCACTGGCCGGCAGATCACCCCTGTGCATCACCCTGTTGGACGGCTGCTTCTGCTTTGCCGCTGACCTCCTGCGCAGCATCGCGATCCCCGATCTCCAGGTCCACTTCGCCCGGGCCTCCAGTTATCTGGGCCAGACCACCGCCCAACAGACCCCGACCCTGGGCGACCTGCCGACGGTGAGTGGCCGTCACCTGCTGCTGCTGGATGACATTCTCGACAGCGGCGCCACCCTCGACGCCCTGTATCGAACCCTGACCGATCACGGGGCCAGCAGCATCACAACCTGTGTCCTGCTTGACAAAAGTGGTCAACGCCGGGTCCCGTTCACCGCCGATCACGTTGGCTTCGTCATCCCCAATCGCTTCGTCGTCGGCTATGGCCTCGACTATCGTAATCGTTTCCGGCATCTACCGGACATCTGCACCCTTGAACCATGACCGTCTGCGGGGTGGATCATGCCCCCACAGGCTGTATGATCCACGTCCGAGAGGAGCCATAATGGCAGATTTCAGCGCCCTCGACCTGGCCATACACGCGGCCCGGGCAATGGACATGAAGGGAGCCGAGGACCTGCAGATCCTCGCCGTTCCGCCCGCCAGCGGCGCCCCCTTTGACTATGTGGTCCTGGGCAATGGGCGCAGCGAACGACAGGTGTCGACCTTGGCCGAGGAGGTCTTCCATCTCTGCAAACGCCACGACATCCCCCATCGACCAGTGGAAGGAGAAGGGGGATGGCGCGTCATCGATTGCATGGATGTCATCGCCCACGCCTTCACTGCCGAACTGCGGGCCTTCTACCGCCTGGAGACCCTGTGGGAAGGTGCCCAGGCGATCGATCTGGCCGAAGCCTTCGCCCGCGTGCCGGGTCTTGAACCACACAGCAATGCCAAGGAAACATCATGGTGATGGGAGCCCTCGGCCGTTTCTTCGGCCGGATCAAGAACGGTCTGCAGAAAACCCGCTCGCTGCTGGGCGATACCCTGCGCTCGCTGATCGGTCGGGGGCGGGCCATAGACCAGGACTTCCTGGATGAACTGGAGGACACCCTCCTGGCCGCCGATATCGGCGTGGCCAAGAGTGAAGAGATCATCGCCGCCCTCCAGCAGCGTTACCGCCAGGGCGAGATAGCCCCTGGCGAGGACCTCCTGGCCTTTCTCAAGGCCAGCCTGCGCGAGGAACTGCAGAACAACCACAACGAACTCGATTTCGCCGCCGAAGGCCCTACCGTGATCCTGGTGGTGGGCGTCAACGGCACCGGCAAGACCACGTCCATAGCCAAGATGGCCAAACGCTTCAAGGACCAGGGCCGCCAGGTGCTGATGGCCGCTGGTGACACCTATCGGGCCGCGGCAGTCGAACAGCTGACCATCTGGGCCGAACGGGTCGGGGTCGACATCGTCAAACAGGGCAGCAATGCCGATCCGGCCGCCGTCGCCTTTGATGCGGTGGCTGCCGCCCAGTCGCGCGGTGTCGACGTGGTCCTCATCGACACCGCCGGACGCCTCCACAACAAAGATCATCTGATGCGCGAACTGGAAAAGATCCAGCGGGTCGTCAAGAAGCGTCTTCCCGACGCCCCCCATGAAACCCTGCTGGTCCTCGACGGCACCAGCGGCCAGAACGCCATCCAACAGGCCAAGACCTTCGGTGCCTCGCAGAATGTCACGGGGCTCATCCTCACCAAGCTGGACGGCACCGCCAAGGGTGGCGCCATCATCACCATCAAACGCGAACTGGGCCTGCCGGTCCGCTATATCGGGGTTGGCGAACAGATGGACGACCTCCAGCCCTTTGACCCGGATATCTTCGTCAATGCCATCTTTGGCGAAGAACAGGCGTAGATGCCTCAGGGATGACGACCCAGCGTGGCGACATGTACTAAAATGAGGGCAACGCCCCAATGGGGCGCTACCGCCGCGATCAGGATGCACTACGCTTGTGTCCGGTCGCCATCCCTTACAGATAGGGAAAGGTCTGACGTACCACAACGTCTCCTTGACATCCCCTATGCATAGGAGCCCCCCTCATGCGTATGTCCATTCCCTGTCTGTTCCTCCTGACCATGGCCCTGTCTGCCACTGAGGACCAATACGGCGACGAGGACGGTCGCCCGATGCTGGGGATCAACATGCGGCCGCCGCCGATCTCGATCATCGAACGCGAACAACTCGGCCCCAACCAAGGGGTCTATGTCCAGCGGGTCTTCGATGATACAGCAGCCCGCCGCATGGGCATCCGTTCCGGGGATGTCATCATATCGGTCAATGAGCGCCCCATCGACAGCATGAGCTCCCTGCGCGAGGTGGTGTCGCAAAACCAGATCGGCGATGCGGTATCGGTGGTCGTCCGCCGCAACGGCGAAGACCTGCGCATGGGCGACAACTTCGGCCAGTGGCCGGATGAGATCCCCTATCGCGAACTCGACCGCAGAGCCGAAGACCGCTACCGCAGCATGCTAGAGCGCCGCATGCAGCATCGCCAGGATCATCTGGAACGCTTGCGTGAGGCCAATGAACGGGACGCCGAGCGCCTTCAGGCCATGCAGGACGCGGCCAGGAACCCCTTCAACCTGCCAGAAGAGCAGATTCCTGAGCGCCCCCATCGCGACCTCAACCCCGATGAACTGACCATCCTGCCCACCCAACTGCTGCTGTTGCCAGCCTGGCGATTTGACATGTCCCTGGCCATTGATGGCCCGCAGGAGACCGCCCGGACCAGGCGACCGGCAGAGGGCCAGGCACCGATGCCGGTCAGCACCCGCTTCTCCTTCTCGGTCGATGGGCCTGCATACTGATGGCATCGCCACATCCTGGACAAGGACGACTTATGACTCACCTGTGGCACCGTACGCTGTGCAGCATCGTGCTGGCCCTGGGCCTCATCGCTCCCAGTGCCGCCCAGGACGATGACTCGCGGGCCGCCAGCCAGCCCTTCCTGGGTGTCAGGCCGGCACGCAGTGATGCCGGACAGACATTTGACGATACCACCGGCATCCTCATTGATCATATCGTGCTCGGCTCGACCGCCGACAGCGCCGGCCTGCAACCGGGTGATCGCCTGGTGCGCATTGATGACCATGTCATCGACAGCAATACCAGCCTGCAACGCGTAGTCCGCAGCATTGCCGTGGGGACCGATATCACCCTGATCATCCTCCGCAGCGGTGAAGAACAGCGTCTGAATACCACCATGCAAGGCTATCCCAGCGCCCGCATCTGGGACGAGGCCATCCAGACCGAACAGCAACGCCGCTCAGAACAGCTCCAGGAGATCCGTGACATCACCCAGGCCCTGACCGAAAATCGCTGGCGCAATCATGCCCTTGCCGGAACCATGAACATGGTAGCCATGGCCCTTGAGAGCTTGCCACCGCGCATCGCCACCGCTGCCGCAGAATTCGACAAGGTCTACCCGGATGGCCGCTTTGACATCAGTTTCACGATCCGGATCGCCAGCCATCGTGATCAAGACGACAGCGCCGCCAAGACCAGCGAAGCCGAGAGCGACCCAGACGTCAGCGCCCCCGGTGAAGAAAACAGCATCCCTCACGAAGACGACAGCGATGCTGCACCCGGCGACCGCACAGATGAACCGGACACTGCGCCTGACAGCGACCGCAGTACTGCCCCGCTCAGACCATCCGATCTGGGCAGCAGAGCCGTCCCCCGCCGTCATCCCCGTCTACGCCACCCGATCCGCGACCGCGAAAGCGGCCCCGATGCAGATCATCAGTTGGGTGCTGATGCCGCCCGCTCTGGCACCCCGGCCCTGCTGGCTGCGATGGCCTCACTGGCCAGCGCCCTCGAGGAACTGCCCGTCACATTGCAGGAAGCCGCCAACAGCTTCCACAGCATATACCCGGAGGGCATCTTCCAGGTCAGCGTCCAGGTCCATATCATCCCCGACCCCAACGACGAACACGTACTGCGACTCGGCCCAAAACCGACATCTGATGAAACGTCACAGGAGCCTGACCAGGAGTCATCAGAAGACAACGCTCTGGACATCATCGACGAATCGCCGGAAGACAGCGAGGAATAGATCGGCGCAACGACCCTCGTTGAGATCCGGTGTGCCCTCTTTCCCTTGTGGCATCTTTACCTGAATTTCACCACTTCCGATAGCCGGTCATGGCATCATGGCAACCTGTAGAAAGGTGTCATACATGCCCAGCCAGGCTCGCCTCCATCAATTCCACAACTACGCCTTCGAGTGCCTGTATCGTCGCAATCTGCTCTACAATACCTGCTGGGAGGATCCGGCCATCGACCATCAGGCCCTGGACCTCGCGGCCCACGATGAGATCCTGGTCATCACCTCGGCCGGCTGCAATGCCCTCGACTACTGCCTGGGGCCGGTCGCCCCCCGGCGGGTGATCGCGGTCGATGCCAATCCCCGCCAGAGCGCCCTGCTGGAACTCAAGTGCGCCGGCATCCGGGCCCTGTCGCACACCGACTTCTTCGCCCTGTTCGGCCACGGTCGCCATCCTGCGGCCCGACGGCTGTACCATCATCATCTGCGCCCCCTGCTGTCGCCGCCCTCGCGCCGCATCTGGGATGAGCGCATCACCTGGTTCAGCGATGACCGCCCCGGCCACAGTTTCTACAATCACGGCCTTTCCGGCGTGGTCGGCCGCAGCATGCGCCATTGGCTGCGCTCCCGCCCCCAGCTGTGGCGGGCCATCCAGGATCTGTTGCAGGCCCGCACCATGGCCGAACAGCAATGCATCTGGGACCAGCGCATTGAGCGACGTCTGTTCTCACCGGGTCTGCGCTGGCTGCTGGGGCGTCAGGCCCTGATGAGCCTGCTGGGGGTCCCGGTCGAGCAGACCCGTCAGGTCCGCGATGGTCATGCCTCGGGCATCGCCGGCTTCATCCGCGATGCCATGCGCAGCGTGTTCCGCGATCTGCCGATCACCGACAACTATTTCTGGACCCTGTACCTGCGCGGCTGCTACACCCCTGGCAACTGCCCCCGCTACCTCAGCGCCGCCGGATTCCAGGCCCTCAAGGACGGTCTGGTGGAACGCATCGACATCCGCACCGCCACCGTCAGCAGCGCCCTGCGCGACGATCCCCAGCTGCATCCCTCGCGCTTCGTCCTGCTGGATCACATGGACTGGATGGGCCACGCCCAACCCCAGGCCCTGGCCGAGGAATGGTCGCAGATCATGCGCGCGGCCGCCCCGAAGACCCGCCTGCTGTGGCGCTCGGGGGCCGGCAAGACCCCCTTTGTCGACCGCTGCCAATACCACCTGGAGGACGGCCGCCAGGGCCTGGTCGGCGAACGCCTGCACTACCACCGCGACCGGGCCGACCACCTCCACCGCCAGGACCGCGTCGGCACCTATGCCTCGTTCCACATCGCCGATCTGGTCGACTGACCAAGGACCTTCCATGACGACCATGCCCATCGTTCTGAGTCTGCTGCGCGGCCGGCGCCGGGGGGACGATCAGGCCGCCAGCCTGGACGCCTTCTACGGACCCCAGGCGGCCGGCTACGACCGCTTCCGTGAACGCCTGCTGCATGGCCGCCAATCCCTGCTCCAGGACCTCGACCTGCGCCCCGGCGAACGGGCCGTCGAACTGGGCGGCGGCACGGCCCGCAACCTGGAGTTCATCGCCGACCGTCTACCGGACCTGGCCGAGGTGGCGGTGGTCGACCTGTGCACCCCCCTGCTGGAGGTGGCCCGGCAACGGATCGATGCCCGGGGCTGGACCAACGTCAGCCTGCATCAGGCCGATGCCTGCACCTGGCAGCCCGCCCAAGCGGTCGACGTGGTGTGGTGCAGCTATAGCCTGAGCATGATCCCCGACTGGCGCCTGGCCCTAGACAACGCCATCTCCTGGCTGCGGCCAGGAGGCCGGCTGGGCGTGGTCGACTTCCACATCAGCAGCCGCCACCCCTGGACCAGCCGCGTCTTCTGGCCCCGCTGGTTCGGCCATGACGGTGTCCACCTGCGCTACGAGCTGCGCCCCACCCTGGAGCAGCTGCTGGAACCCGTGCAGGTCATCGAGGGTCGCGGCCCGGTGCCGTTCATGCCCGGCCTGCGCGCCCCCCATCTGCGCTTCATCGGTCGCCGCAGGGCGGACCACGGGACCTGAAGACGACGGCTGGGCACGACAATGTTTTTCGCACCGGAGGCACAAAGGCACGGAGAAGCAGGCGCCGGATTCCAAGGATCATCGACTGGCTCCCCCTCCGTGTCTTAGTGTCTCCGTGAGAGAGAAGGCTGCCAGTTGTCCTGGACGTCAGGCAGCCGGCAGGGGGCATGATGCCGCCCTGGCCAGGGCCTCGCCGCTGGCCGCAGCCGGCCTGGCCTGGGCGGCAGGGACCCGGTCCATGGTCATGTCCCAGTCGTGGCCGTTCCAGACCAGGGCGCTACAGTGCTCGATCCAGTCGCCGACATTGAGATAGCGCACCCGGCCCTGGGGGGTGTCGAGGCAGCGGACGACCGGCTGGTGGATATGGCCGCAGATCACCGCCACACAGCCCAGGCCGGCGGCGTAGGCGGCAGCCGACTGGTGGAAGCGGTCGATATACGACCGCACCTGGGGCACCGCCGACTTGATGCCGCCCAGCAGCGAACGGGGCCGCCAGCCGCAGCGCTCCTGCAGGCGATCAAGGCGTGAACTGAAACAGGCGACGCGGTCATGCAGCCAGCCAGCGCAACGCCACAGCAGGCGATGGTTGCCAAGACTGCTGTCGCAGGCATCGCCATGCATGATCAGGGTCCTGACGCCGCCGAGGTCGATGATCAGACGACGGTGGAGGTGGATGTTGGGCAGCGTAAGATGGCACCAGTTGAGCAGACCGGCATCGTGATTGCCGACGATGTAGCGGATGGTGGTGCCCTGGTCGGCCATCTCCAGCAGGCGCTGGATGACTGCGCGATGGGCGGCCGGCCAATGGCCACGCCAGCAACTACCGATATCGCACAAGTCGCCGTTGATGATCAGGGTCCGAGGGGCGATCTTCTCAAGGAAGGCCAGCAGGCGATGGGCATGACAGGCGGCAGTACCCAGGTGGCAGTCGGAGATGATGACGATGGACCCGGCCGGGCCGTCACCACGGATCGCCGCCGGGGCCGGCCTACCAGCCCGACACCCATGGTCATGTTCAGGCACCACGGCCTCCAGGGTGGCGTCTCCCGGCATGCGGCTGTGGATCAACTCGGCGAATCGATGGGGATTGATCATGGCAGGAACACCCCGATATGCAGGACCGCAACCGCAGCCCCGATCACCGCCCCCACCACCACATCAAAGGGGTAGTGGAGGCCGAGGATCAGGCGCGAAGCAGCGATCAGGACGGTGAAGGGGATCAGGACCCAGCCCAGTTCCGGATGCTGGTGGACCACCAGCCAAGTGAAGCCGACCGCATGCATGGTATGACCGCTGGGAAAGCTGAAGGCGTCCAGGGGCTCAACGGTCCGGAAGATGCCGGACACCGCCGACGGCCGTGGCTTGTGGGTGCCGCGCTTGAGCAGACTATAGAGGATCACGCTGAGGATGCCGCAGGACAGCATCATCACCACCAGGAACAGGGCCCCAGGGCCATAGATCAATGGCAGGAAGACCATCAACGCGTACCAGAACACCCCGTTGCCGAGGCGTGACACCAGTCCGAACAAGGCGCTGATCACCGGGCGCCGATTGAGACGGTTGCAGGTCAGGCTCCAGGTACGTTCCCAGTGGGCCGGTTGGCTGATCATGCGCATGGCGCTCTCCCCTGGACCGGCTGGGCGCAGGCCCGGCGCAGATGATCGATGAAGCAGGCGGCGATGGCCGACCAGCTGCGATCAGCGACCGCCGTCCGGGCGGCGGCGGCCAGGGCCCGGCGCTGGGCCGGGGCGGTGGCCACCTCCAGGACGGCAGCGATGAAGGCGTCCTCGTCGGCGTAGGGCACCAGGCGACCACTGCGGCCATCAACGATGCTGGTGGCGGCGGCGGCATAGTTGAAGGCCACGGTCGCCACGCCGCTGGCCATGGCCTCGGTGACCACGTTGCCATAGGTCTCGGTCAGGCTGGCGAAGGCGAACAGGTCGCAACTGGCGTAATGAGCGGCAAGATCCTCACCATGACGCATGCCGGCCCAGATGACCCCCGGACGATCACGATAGCGCCCGGCCTCGGGACCATCGCCGACCAGCAGCAGACGGGCCGAGGGCACCCGTTCGCGGGCGGCGCAGAAGGCCCGATAGGTGAGATCGATGTTCTTCTCGGCCGCGATCCGGCTGACCACCCCGATGACCAAGTCATCATCACCCACGCCCCAGGCGGCCCGTAGGGCGTCACTGCGACGCCGGGGATGGAACAGGTCACCGTCGATACCCCGGGCCAAAACCGTGGCCCCATGCAGACCCTGACTGGTCAGGTCACCGACCTGGGCCTGGGTCGGCACCATGGTGCAGGCGGTGCGATTATGGAAACGACGCAGATAGGAGAATACCACCGGCCCTAGCAGACGACAACCGTAATGACCGGCATAGGCATGGTAGTTGGTATGGAAGCTGGAGGTCACCGGGATGCCCAGTTCGCGGGCTGCGGCCATGGCGCAGACCCCCAGGAAACCCTCGGTGGCGACATGGACCACATCCGGTGGAGCCAGTCGCCAGCGGGCCCGCAACACGGCATGGCGGGGATAGCCCATCTGCAGGCTGCGGTAGCCGGGCAGAGGGAAACCGGGGTGCGGCCACTCGTCGGCGATCGGCCCTTCACCAGCCTGACGGGGACGGATGACCGTCACCCGATGCCCAAGGATCCGGCAGGCATCGACCACCCGCTTGAGGGTCATGGCCACGCCGTTGACCTCAGGGGGGAAGGTCTCGGTCACCAGCGCCACCTCCAGCGGCGGCGCTGCGTCCTGATCACTTCGGCATGAGATCAATGCCTGCTCCACGGATGTGTAGTATAGCATTCCGTATCAACAGATGATGACCATCGCGTGAAAATCCCATGAAGACGCCTGCCGGACCGGGTCACATCACAGCGTGGACCTTCTCCGTTTCTTCATCATGCCTTGTCCGATTATTGATTAACGATCTCCATCACAGCGGCGGATGATGCGGCACAGCACGTGACGGCAATACCCATGGCATCCGGTCCACTCGTGGAGCATCCCTCATGGACACCCCTTATCTGATTGGCGAACGGGCCTTCACTTGGCGGCGCTTCCTGGTCAGCTTGGCGACTGATGATCAGGAACGCGAAGCGGTGCTGCGCCTGCGCCACGAGGTCTTCTGCCGCGAGTGGCAGGGCTGCAGCCGGGCCGACGGCCTCGACCAGGATCGTTTCGATGCCCAATGCGACCATCTGATGATCAGCGACCGCGACTCCGGGCTGCTGATCGGCACCTACCGCTTCAACAGCAAGCGCAACGGCGGCGGCTTCTACACCAGCGACGAGTTCGACCTCGACGGCTTTGGGGATCAGGACTGTCATCTGGTCGAGATGGGGCGGGCCTGCATCCGTCGCAAATGGCGCAACAACATGGTCCTGCTGGCCCTGGGCCGAGGCATCGCCTGGTACGCCCGCACCCGGCAGATCGACTGCTACTTCGGCTGCTCCAGCGTGATGACCACCGATCCCCAGGCGGTAGCGGTGGTGGCCCATTGGCTGGAGCGCCAGGGCTACATCCTGGACGGCCATCGACCCCGTCCCCGACGCGGCCACCGGGTGATCGGCTTCCACCGCGCCCTGTCGGCCCTCGGCCCCTGGAGCGAGGACCATGACCGCCAAGCCCAGGAACTGCTGCCACCACTGTTGCGCTTCTATCTGGCCGCCGGAGCCAGGGTGGCGGTCGAACCCAGCCTGGACCCCCATTTCCGCTGCGTCGACTTCTTCACCGCCCTTGACTTCCGTCACGCCAACCACGACTTCATCAGCCGGTATCGCTGAGCC
>SLQH01000462.1 GCA_007131555.1 Planctomycetota bacterium
ATGTATGGTCCCTCGACGCCACGTTGTTCCCACAGCCTCCGGTCTGGCTCAATGGTGAAACCGACCACCGAACTGGCAAAATCAGTCCAGAAATTGTCCTGGATGCCATGATAACGGTAGGTGACCGCCATCATCGAGCCCTGATTGTCACGATAGGTTTCACCTTCCTTGTCAAATTGCGCGATTTGAAGATGGACATAAGGGGCCACGAAGAAACCCAAGACGACAATGGTCAACCCCAACAGCACCGGCCAAATCCAATGGGTCTTGGGCGCGGCCCGACGCACACGCTGACTGCGCACACTGCGCCGTACCGAACTACCGGCCGAACGCTCTCCACCATCATCATAACCGTCATCATCATACTCGACGGTCTGGAAATCAGAGGTGGCAGTGGCGCTGCCAACGGCCGTCTGGTCGACATCGGTGATGATAGCGGTGTTCTGATCGGTGAAGCTGAGGTTTTCGGTGCCTTCAGCCGCATTCTCATCAAAGGTCAGGTCTTCGGTATTGCCATCATCAAAGTTGACCACTTCCAACTCGTCACCAAAGGTGATCGATTCGCTGGCCGGCTGGCTGTTGGCCGCCGGTTGAACCATGGTCACCGCCTCGGAATCGATGACTTCACCGAGATCGATCGACAGGTCCTCAGAATCTCCAGACAGGACGATGGTCCCATCATCACTGTCGCTGGCTGAGCCAGACGCCAGGTTGGCGACATCGTCACGGTTGAGCATGAGCTGGCCACTGACCCGCTGCGCCCGTATGGTGCCGTTGTTGACGTAGTTGCTGAGTGTGGCGTCATCGCATTGTAGCAGACTCTTGGCCTGCTCAGCATCAATCATATCGGCCATGAAACGCTCTCCCCACAGGACTCATGCCATACACGAACACCACACACGACCATCGCGAGGCGCCGCGTCTGAAAAGCTAGGTTAGGGGCGCATCACGGTCTCAACAAGGCTATGACCGGGGGGATCGCTCCCCCTGGGTCATACAGCGCTCATGATCCTGGATCCTGATCCGACGGCGGTCCAGAGGAGTCGTCCTCTGCCACGTCAGGAGGGCCGCCAACAGCGCCGGCCAAGGCGCAGAGAATGGTCGGACCCGGTTCGTCGTGGACTCCCTCTCCGGCCATCATGTAGCTCAATGAACGATCGGAGAAGAGTTGCGGCACCGCCAATCGGCCCACGTCATAGAGACGACCGGCGACCAACAGCCGCACTCCCGACATCGACAAGGCCCGCTCTGGAGCCGGCACGACGACGCTGGCAGCCCGACCGAAAAAGACCTGTCCCCGGTCAACCCCGGAAAACCATACCGGCCCTTCATGTTCGTCAACCCATATGCGCATACCATCCTGTTCTTCATGATCGCCATGGTCTTCCTGGTCGACACGCAATTGGCCACGCGGAGCGTCAATCACCATCAGCCCCTGTTCCAGCGGCACCACGGCCTGGAGACGGGTGAAGGTCCAATGATGCAGATCGCTGCCCTGTTGCCGCAAACCCTCGATGCGCAACTCGGTGGGCCGCTCAAAGCCTGGCCTCCAGATGTGCAGCAAGCCTTCCTCAAGACCTGGATCGGGCAGTTCCGGCGGGCTTGCACAAGCCATCAGCACTACCAGCAGCAGACAGGCAGCGCTACGCTCAACCATGGATGGTGCCCCATTCCTCAGCCCGCCAGCGACCGGTACGACGCAACAGGGCCTCCAGAAAGGCCGCCACAGCCCCCTGGCCACCAGGCAGCGGACTGACCCACAGGGCCCGCTGACGGACCCGAGGATGGGCATCGGCCACCGCCACCGGACAACCGACCTGGGCCATGACCGGCAGATCCGGCAGATCATCACCGATGAAGGCCAGGGATGCCCAGTCCAGATCCGTACCAGCGAGAAATCCTGCAACCTCCGCCTGTTTGTCCTGGACCCCGATCAAACATGGAGCCAAGCCCAGATCATCGGCCCGGAACTGCAAGGCTGCACAACGCCGACCGCTGACCAGGCCCACACCAATGCCACAGCGCAGGGCGACCCGGATCATATGACCGTCACGGGCATGGAACACCTTGCGCTGTTCTCCATCGGCATCGTAGACCAGACTGCCGCCGGTCAGCACTCCATCGACATCACAAAGCACATGACGGATGCGCTCCCACCCATTCCATACCATGATCGTCCCTCGCTGCCAGACCAGCCATCACCGATGTCCGTGACCATGACAGCAAAGAGGACCCGGGCAATCATCAACCGGACCAGACGACCATATGGCGATGAACCACAACAATCGGGCTGCGTTGGACATCCATCGCCAGAGGTCACCGCCCAGGCCCTGCAGTCCTGAGCGGCGACTCCCACACATGTGCCACGACGAATCCCTGCACACCGCTGGTGCCGACAGCACCTGCGCAGGGGGAATGCGGGCCTGATTGACAGCGGAGACTCCCATGAACAGCCTGCTCATCACCGTCATCGTCATCATTGTTCCAATCATGTCCTGGTCCCTGGTCAACGTCCATACCGATCGCAATCTGCTCCAAGACCGTCTGCAGGCCACAGTGGCCAGCCACGAACAGGAGATCTCTGCCCTCCATCAGGCCCACGGCAGCGAAATAGCTGATCGCAACGCCCGGATCGGCAACGATGCTGATCGCATCCGAGGCCTGCAGGACCAACTGGGCCAGACCGAACGTCGACTCGCCATCCTTGAACAACGGCTCAGCAGCCTTGATGACGTCCTCGCCGACACCACCCTGATCATCCCCTGGCACACCCTGCGGGCCCGCAGCCATCGCGGCGAGGTCAGAGCCGTCGAACGCCTTGATGAACGCACCCTGGCCGTCCGTCTGGGCAATGGCCTATGGCTCCAGACCGAGATTCCCGACGGCACCTCGGTCGCCCAGATCCTGGTCAGTGAGGCCGCACCGCTGAGTCAGGGCGGGGATGTCCGTCAAGCCCGCTCGCCCAACAATCCCCTGGCGCGGACCCTCGACTGATCCCAGGAGCCTGTAAGAGCAGACTGCCACGTCGCCTGGATTGGCCTTTTCGACCCCTATCCGGCCGAAAACCTCACCATAGCTACGGCTATGGCTGCGGTTTTCGACGAAATCGGGACTCGAAAACGCACTGCGCTTGTGCTCGATCGCCATCCCTTACAGGCTCCTGGCAACGCAGGGAGCCGAGCAATACACGTCGCCATCCCGGACAGACTCCTGGACACCGCCCTAGGAGCCTGTAAGGAATAGACTGACACATCGCCTGGCTTGGCCTTTTCG
>SLQH01000425.1 GCA_007131555.1 Planctomycetota bacterium
CGCCAATGTACACGGGCCAAGTAGTAGCGCCGGCTTTAGCCGGCACGGATGGTGGGCTTCAGCCCGCCGTTCCACTACCAAACACCAGATCCCACCAACAATCACCCACGGCATCCGTCCACCAACCTCCAACTCCATCCACAACCACTGTCCATCACAAAGCCACCACGGAGCACCGGGCCTTGGCCCGCGTGCCGACGCGCGACTGCCGTGCTTTCGTCGAATACCAGCCTTACAAGGGCGTCTTGCAGGGACGGCCCGCCACCTCACGCACCAGACGTGGCACCAGGTAACCAGAGGCGCTCGCCCGCCACGCCGCATGCAGCCGCCGGGCCCGCGCATCATCGACGGCAAAGTGGGCGGCTCCAGCCACCCGATCAAGCTGATGCAGATAATAGGCGACAATACCGGCATCAGCGAGGGCCTCACCCAAGCGCAACAGGGTCTCAAGCTGATCGTTGACACCGCGCAGCAGTACGCTCTGGGCATACAGATGCACCCCGGCCTGACGCAGACGGGCAGCGACTCTCATCAGTTCCGGGCTGACCTCGCGAGGATGGTTGATATGCAAAACCATCACCACCATGGCCCGCATCGCGGCCAGAGAAGCCGTCAGATCGGCGCTGATGCAAGACGGTTCAGCCACCGGGTAGCGGGTATGCAGACGAATGCGCTTGATCTGGGGCAGGGCGTCACAGGCAGCCAATAGACACCGCACACGGTCCTGGGCCATCCCCAGGGGATCACCCCCTGAGAGCACCACCTCATGACAGTCCGGATAGGCAATCAGGGCCTGGCGTACGCTCTTCAACCAACCGGAACCTCCAGACACTGCCCGCCCCCGGAGGTGTCGTCGAAAGCAAAAACGGCAGCGGACCGCACAAGGACCATCGCATAGCACCAACACGCGTCCGGGATACTTGGACAACAAACCGGGGTCCTGCCGACAGGCCTGCTCGGCAAGAGGGTCGTCATCATAACCCGGCACCACATGGCATTCACGGCCATCGGGGAGCACCTGCCGCAACAGGGGATCATCCGGATCGTCACGATCAATCAGGCTTGCATAGAAGCGACTGATGCGCGGTGGCCACAGGGCCGCCGCGCGGCGCTGCTCCTGATCACGGCAATGCCGAGCCAGCACATCAAGATGACCATGATCAACGTGCATGCCGATCCCTGTATGCCGGGCAATAGCCGCTGGAACGTCGGCTGGGGGCTGCTACGGTGCCAAGCCATTCGATCTGGGCAAGGCCGGTCCGGCCAGCCCACCAATGCCAGGAGCATTTTTATGGGCACCATCAATACCAGCGACCTCAAGAATGGCATCAAACTGCTGTTCAACAATGAGCCATATGTCTGTCTCAATGTCGATTTCGTGAAACCCGGCAAGGGAGCGGCCTTCTACAAGATCCGGGTCCAGAATCTCAAAACCGGCAATGTCCTGGAGAAGACCCTGCGTTCGGGAGAAAAGGTCGAGACGGCCGATGTCGTCGACATCGACATGGAATACCTGTACAGTGATGGCTCCAGCTATGTCTTCATGGACAGCAAGAGCTACGACCAGATCAACATTCCCACAACGGTGGTCGGCACCGATGCCGACCTGCTGGTCGAGAACATGGCCTGCGTGGTCACCCTGTGGAACAACGAAGCGATCGCCGTCAAACTGCCCAACAACTACACCTATGAAATCACCTATACCGAACCGGCCGTCAAGGGCGATACCCAGAGTCGGGTGATGAAGGAGGCCCAGCTTGAGACCGGGGCCACCATCCAGGTGCCGACCTTTGTCGACATCAAGGATCGCGTGACCATCGACTGCCGGACCCGCAGCTATATCGGTCGTGACAAGTCCTGAACAGACCTGATCACGACATGGACCATCCCCCTCCTGCGTCACAGCCTGCCTGGCGCCCGGGAGCCGGCATTGAGACCCTGCGACGCCGGGCCAGGATGCTTGAGAGGACCCGCGACTTCTTTGCCGCGCGTTCCATCCTGGAGATTGAGGCCCCGGTGATACAGACTGGCGCCAATCTCGATCACGGTATCTGTCCGATGACAGTGGACCAGGATGCCGGCCACCTCATCACCAGCCCGGAACATGCCCTCAAGCGTCTGCTCGCCGCCGGCTACGGTGACATCTGGAGCCTGACCCCTGTCTTTCGCCACGGCGAAATGGGGCGCCGCCACAATCCGGAGTTCCGATTGCTGGAGTGGTACCGACAGGGTTTTGACCTCCAAGAGATGGCAGGGGAAACCCTGGACCTGCTGGCCGAGGTCAGCGGCCAGACAACGGCCAGCCACTGGATCAGCTACCATGATGCCTATGCCAGATACGCGGACTGTCATCCTGATACAGATGACGTCGCCACCCTGGCAGCCGTCCTGACAGCCGATGAAGCGCAGGCCGCCGCCGGCAACAAGGCCATGATCCTGGACCTGATCATGACCCAGGTCATCCAGCCCCGCCTGCCTCCTGACCGCTGGACGGTCATTGACTATTTCCCGGCCGATCAGGCGGCCCAGGCCCGCTGCCTGCGCGATGACCATGGCCGGGCGGTGGCTGCCCGCTTTGAGATCTATCGCGGCCCCCTTGAGCTGGCCAACGGCTATCATGAAGAGAGCGATCCCGACATCCTACGTCAACGCTTTGCCAACGAGCATCAGGGACCCGGGCCAGCCCCCTATGATGAGTACTTCCTGGCCGCCATGACCAACGGGCTCCCCGACTGCGCCGGAGTCGCAGTCGGCTTTGACCGTCTGTGCATGGTGGCCTGTGGTCTCAACGACATCGATGCCGCCATGGCCTTCTCATGGTCGCGGCGCTGATCATTGATGGCCGGCTGTAGACAGACAGAACACATCGCCCTTGACCACAACAGCAGAACCGCAACCTGACCGCGCCTGTGCGAGCCCCGTCCCCTTTGCCAGGCCTCAGGAGACGACATGAGCGAGTACTGCAATGTCAATTTCGCCCGCGAACGGGTTCGGGCCGGCCTGCGCTGGTTTGGCCCTGAAGACGTGGTCACCATCCGTCACATCTATCAGACCCCCGGCATTACCAACGTCATCACCGCCCTGCATGACATCCCTCCTGGTGAGGCTTGGCCCGAAGAGGCGGTGATCGACCGCAAGATCGCCGTTGAGTTCCGCCCTCACCCGAACGAGCCCGATGGCCTGCGCGGCCCTGATCGCTTGGTCTGGTACCAGGCCAACGGACGACTGACCGGCTTGGTCTGGGATGTCGCGGAAAGCCTCATCTTC
>SLQH01000397.1 GCA_007131555.1 Planctomycetota bacterium
GAGATGCTGGGCATCAACCGCACCACCCTCTACAACAAGATCCGCCAGATCAACCCGGAAGGGGCGTCCTGAAGGAAGCCTACGGCATGTCCATCCCCCGCCGCCTGGAGATCGTCCGCCAGGACCTGCCGGAACCCATCGCCTGGCTGCGCCTGGGCTGTTATCCCCCCGGCTGGACCATGGCTACCCATGCGCATCCGTATAGCCAGGTGATTGTGGTCCTGGAAGGGCAGGGGCGCCATGGGATCAGCGGTGAGGTGACCATTCGACCGGGCGATGTGCTGGTGGTGGCACCCCAGACCGCGCATCACTGGCGGGCGACCGGACAGCGCTGGTTGCGCTTGCTGGATATCAGTGTGTCTGCCGATCACCCGGTCGGGCAGGTTCTGGGCCCGCGAGCCCTCCTGGCCCAATCACGTGATGGCCGGCTGCGGGGCGGAGGCTGTGCCCGATTGCGACCATTGGCCAGCAGTCTGATCGAGACTGCCGATAAGACCGATCCAGGAGCGGCGATACGGCTGCATGGCCTGATCCTGCTGATGCTGGGCGAGGTGCTGGGCCTGATCGGAACCGGCCACGACCAGGATGGCGAGGACATGGTGGCAGCAGTCCGGGCCCATATCGTCAGTCACTATGCCGATCCAATCGATCTTGCAGGCCTGGCCTCCGTCGCCCATGTCACGGGCAAGCATCTCTGCCGCCTGTTCGCTATGGCAGGCCTGCCCTCGCCGATGCACATGGTCGAATCGGTCCGCATCCAGGCGGCGACAGACCTGCTCTGCCATACCGATATCCCAGTCACCGACATCGCCCATCAGGTCGGCTATCCTGACCCCCGCCGCTTTGTACGGGCCTTCACCCGATGCCAGGGCTGTTCCCCTGTCACCTTCCGTCTGCGACACGGCAGCGGCAGCACACCAGGAGAATAAACGATACCACAGACGCGAATCACCGCCGCTGGTCGCAGTCTATAATGTCAGTCATGGAGGTGACCATGACTGACCTGGGCAAGGCTCCCTGCTTCGGAGCCGATGACTGCAATCATGACCCCGAGCAAGCCGCCCGGGTGATCAAACGACGGGCCCTGGCCCTGGGCGCTGACATGGTGGGCATCGGTTCCATCGATCGTTGGCAGGGGGCACCGATCCAGATGGATCCCAAGCAGATCATGCCGGAATGCCGCTCGATCATCGCCATGGGATTCCGGGTGATGCGCGGCTCCCTGCGCGGCGTCGAAGAGGGTACGTATTTCTCCAATTATTCGGCCATGGGCTACGGTGGCATCACCTATCTGTATATGCCGATGACGGTGATCGACCTGTCCCGTTTCATCGAGGATCGCGGCTATGAAGCCATCCCCATGGGGCACCAGTCGGACTGGCGGGCCATCGACAACGAGGGGCAACTCAAGCCGCAGTTCAGCCGTCCTGTGGCCGCCGGACGGGCAGCCCCAGACATCATGGTCCAGCTGCGCATCGCCGGATTCCTCTGTGGCCTGGGGGAGATCGGCTGGTCGAAGATGCTGCTGACACCCGAGTTCGGCCCCCGTCAACGGGTTGGCATCATCCTGACCGATCTGCCCCTGGCCCCTGATCCGATCTACGACGGTCCGACCCTCTGCAACCGCTGCATGGCTTGTGTCCAAGCCTGTCCCGGTGGCTGCATTCCCAAGGATGACGCAGTCAACGCCGAACTGGCCGGCCATCAGGTCTCCTGGGCCAATGTCAACATGCAGGGATGTGACATGACCTTCAGGGGCGCCCAACGACCGGCCGATGGAGAACCTGCCGGTCCGGCTTATGAAACCTGGTGGGACGGCCAGAAGCTGCGGCCGGGTGACTGGTCGCCCTTCTACGAAAAACCCCGCAATCTGTACAATACCGGCCAGGCCGTCTGCGGAGCCCGGGGCTGCACCCGGGCCTGCATGATGTCGATGGAACGACGTGGGGTCCTGAAGAACCGTTTCCATGAACCATTCCGTCGCCGCGAGCCCTGGTCGGTGGACTGGTCGGCACCTGACCCCAACGCCACAACCGCTGCCGCCGATGGGAGCCAGACGGATTGAGCTTCATTCCGGCTTGCGGCTGTAGGGTTGCTCTACAGGGCGATAGAGACAGATTCGGATTTTCACCCAGAAGGTGAACCAATTCTGGCTGCGCATATCCGCTTGAATTGCAACCCTAAAGCCTAAAGCCCAAGGTCCAACAGCGTTTTTCAGGCTCAAGACACGCTGCCATGCACGCCACCACGATCAGGCAGCATTCGGAACCATTCGCACTATGACCCCCCCACCGCCGCGATTCGCCATCGGCTACCCTGTCCATCCTGAACAGGCGGAAGACTTCGTGGCCATGGTCGATGACTACCGGGACCATATCGCCGAGGTCTACTACTCCTGGCCTGGAGAGGCCTCCGGTCGGCTGAGTGGTCCTCCTGACGTTTTTGCCCAAGATCGCCTGGTGCATGATCTCGACCGCTTCCGATCCATGGGCCTGGCGACGGACCTGCTCTTCAACGCCGCCTGCTATGGCGATGAAGCCCTGTCGTCGGCCCTGGTTGAGCGGATTTCGACGATCATCAAGGCCGTTGCCCCGATCGACGTCATCACCACCACCTCTCCGGTCATCGCCCAGATCGTCCGCGATCGCCATCCCGGCATTGCCCTACGGGCCTCGGTCAACCTGCGCCTGCGTTCGGTGGAGGCCTTCGAGCCGATTGCCGACCTGTTCGATGCCTGGTATGTGGCCCGCGATGTGCAACGCAACCTGGCCACTCTGAAGACCCTGGCCACATGGTCACGCGCCCATGGCAAACAGTTGTGCCTGCTGGCCAACAGCGGCTGTCTGCGGGACTGTCCGACCCAGAGCTTCCATGACAATCTGGTTGCCCACTCCCTCACCATGTCAGATCCAGGATGTGGCCTGGAGGTCGCTCCTTTCGCCTGCCAACGACATCTGGCCGCACCTGAACACCGATCAGCGATCCTCCAAGCGACCTGGATCAGGCCTGAGGACCTGGCCCTGTACGTGCCCCATGTAGACCTGATCAAGCTGGCCACACGACAACATGAGCGGCCCCGTGCCGTACTGGAGGCCTATACCAGCGCCTCTTGGCCCGGAAATCTGCTCGACCTCTTGGAGCCGACCTATTCCACCCTGATCGCACCCCTGATCCTCAACAGCCGCGCCTTCCCCCAAGACTGGCCCACCCAAACCGCTGACTGTGACGGCATCTGTCACCGCTGCGATTACTGTA
>SLQH01000541.1 GCA_007131555.1 Planctomycetota bacterium
CCTCTGTGTCCTCTGTGTCCTCTGTGGTGATATCCCGCCCTCGACCCCCCCCCATCCCCCCACCACTTTGCCAGTTGGCGAACCGCAACCGGAAGGCAGGATGTCAGCCATGCTGGTGATTGATGGTCTGCGCAAATCCTTTTACGATCCTGGGCGGGGTCCGGTGACGGCCGTGGATGGCATCGGTCTGGAGGCCCGTCCGGGGGGGGTCATCGCCCTGGCTGGGGCCAATGGAGCCGGCAAGACCACCCTGCTGCGCCTGATCGCCACCCTGCTGGAGGCGGATGCCGGTCGCATCCTGGTGGATGGCATCGATGCCGCTGCCGACCCCCTGGCGGTGCGGCGGCGCATCGGCTTCCTGTCCCAGTCGACCCGCCTCTATCCCCGCCTGAGCGGGCGGGAGATGCTGGGCTACGCCGCCGGCTTCTTCGGCCTGCATGGTGAGGCCTTGGAGCAGGCCATCGCCCGGATCAGTGAGCGCCTGGAACTCGGCGAGTTCCTCGATCAACGCTGTGCCCGCCTGTCCACCGGTCAGGCCCAGCGCATCAACATCGCCCGGACCCTGATCACCGACCCCCCTCTGCTGATCCTTGATGAGCCGACCACCGGCCTGGACCTGGCCGCCGCCCGGCAGGTCATCGACCTCATCCACCGGGCCCGCAGCGATGGTCGCCTGATCATCCTCTCGACCCATATCGTCACCGAGATCGAGGAACTGGCCGATCGTCTCCTGATCATGGATCACGGTCGCCTGGTCTTCGATGACCGGCCGGCGGTGCTGGGTCATGGCGAGGCCCTGGCCCGGGCCATCTGCTCACGCCTGCGCCTGGAGGGCAGCCCGTGATCGGCCCCCACCTGCGTCCGGTACTCAACGTCATGGCCAAGGATGGCCGCGAACTGCTGCGCGACCGCCGCACCCTGTTCGTCAACGTGGTCCTGCCGGTGCTGCTCTATCCCCTGCTCGGCCTGCTGTTCATCCAGGTCCATCAGGTGGCCCGTCTGGGCGATGACCGGATCGCCCAGGTCGCGGTCTACGGCGATCCAGACGCGATCGACGCCCTGGCCACCTTCTTCCATGACCAGAAGCGGATCGTGCTGCGGCATGATGGCCCCGACGATCTGGGCCGCTTCCTGGCCGAGGCCGACCCCCTGGCCGGACATGAGACCGACGACCCGGTCAGCGTCCCGCCGGATCTGATCGCCCAGCTGCGGGCTGCTGATCTGGCGGCGGCGGTGGTCATCAGCGCTGGCGATGATGACGGCCTGCGCCTGACCCTGGCCGTGGATCGGGCCGGAGCGGCGGCCGAGGCCGTTGAGGAGGCCCTCGCCCAGGTGGTCGAGGATCTGACCCGCCAGCGTCTGGAGTCACGCCTGGAGGCCAGGGGCCTGGACAGCGAACTGCTGACCCCGGTCTATCATACCTGGCTGGACATCACCCCCACCGGCGATCTGGTCCGGCGTCACCTGGGCGGCCTGATCCCCTTCATGCTGATCATGCTGGTGGTCGGCGGGGCCTTCTTCCCGGCCCTGGACGCCATCGCCGGGGAACGCGAACGCGGCACCCTGGAGACCCAGTTGTCGTGGCCCTTGACCCGCAGCCAGCTCTTCGTCGGCAAGCTGCTGGTGGTGATCCTGGCCAGCATGGTGACGGTTGTGCTCAACCTGCTGAGTCTGGCCACCACCGGCCTGATCCTGCTGGCGGTCGCGCCCGATGGCGCCGCCCTGCTGCAGGCCCTGGTCATGGAGTCGCATGTGGGTCTGGGGCTGATGGCCCTGGTGCTCGTCACCATGATCCCCTTGACGGTGATGATCGCCGCCCTGGCCCTGGCCCTGGCCGGCCTGGCCGCCTCCTTCAAGGAGGCTCAGACCTACCTCAGCCCCCTGATGCTGGTGGTCTTCGTCCTGGCCGCCCTGGGCATGATCCCGGACCTGCGCCCCAACTGGTTCCTGGACCTGCTGCCGATCCTCGGACCCCTGCTGGCCCTGCGCGGGGTCTTTGAGGACCCCGGCAGCGGTCTGCATCATGTGCTGCTGGCCAATGCCGCCAGCATCGCCAGTTCAGCGGTGCTGGTCTCATGGGCCGCCCGCCTCTTCGCCCATGAGCGCTTCCTCTATCCCGGCCTCGGCTCGGCTGGTTGGGGGCGCTGGCGACGCTGGGGGCCGCGACCGGCGGTGCCTGGCGGCCTGGAAGCCATGGCCCTGTTTGCGGTGGCGATCTTCGGCTTCGTGTTCTTCAGCGCCCTGGGATCCGGCCTGCCCATGATCACCCGCCTGGGCCTGCCCCAACTGGCCGGCATCGCTCTGCCGGCCCTGGTCCACTGCTGGCTGGGCGGCTATGACCCGGCCGCATGCCTGTACCTGCGCCGACCAGCAGCCCCACGTCTGTGGTGGCAGCCCCTCCTGCTGCTGTTGCCCTGCCTGGTCATGGCCTTCTGTATCGGCCATCTCCAACAGCAGCTGATGCCTGCTCCAGAGGGTCAGGACAGCGCCGAACTGATGGAGGCGTTCCGGCAGCTGTACCAGCAAGGTGGACTAGCCCTGCTGGTGCTGGCCATCGCCGTGATACCGGGAATATGCGAGGAACTGCTGTGCCGCGGCCCCCTGCTCAGCGGCCTCAAGCGCGGCCTGGGCCCGGTGACGGCAGTGTTGATCAGCGCCTTCCTGTTTGCCGCTCTGCACGCCTCTCCCCACCAATTCTTTGCCCAGGGTGCCTTGGGCATCATCCTGGCAGTCCTGGTCCTGCGCAGCGGCAGCCTGTTTCCGGCCATGATGCTGCACGCCTTCTACAATGGCAGCTTGGTCGTGGTGATGGTCCTCGCATTCCACCATGAGGCCTTGGAGGCTACCAGCGACCTCGACACCCTGACGCCGCCCAGCACTCCTCTGTGGCAGTTCTGGCTGGGATTGGCGATCAGCCTGGTCCTCATCGCCTGGATCCTGCGCTCCTGTCGGCCACCTACAACGACGGCGGGCGCGGCGGATACTGGAGCGGAGCCGGGGGCGGCAGCAGCACCGGCGCCGGCAGCAGACGCATGATTCCAGCCAGCAGCCAACACCACAGACCGGGCAGGATGGCATAATAGCCGAAGATGACCAGCACCGCCCGCCAATGGGCCGTGGTCATCAGCTCCGGCAGACCCCGTGCCACCGGAATGCTGAAGCCGCCCAGGATCAGAGCGACCACAGCCGTGGCCCACCACAGCCGATGGGTGACCCAGGAGCCCAGGGCCCAGCGGGCCAGGGCGATC
>SLQH01000033.1 GCA_007131555.1 Planctomycetota bacterium
GCCCCATGCTTTGTTGCTTAAGCGTCTTTACAGACGGTGAAGCTCAGCTCTGTCCCTGGCCAAGGCCCTGGTCGACCAGGTAGTGGAAGCTGGCTTCCACGGCCTGCCAGATGTCGCTGTCGCAGCGGTCGAACTCGATGACCAGGGCTCGCAGCACGGTGGGGTCGGCGGCGGCGATCACGGCCGGGATGTCCATGCGGCCGCTGCCGACGGTCAGGTTGGCCGAGCCTTCCACCAGGTCGCCGTCCTTGATGTGCAGGAAGGGGGCGCGGTTGGCGAAGCTGCGGACTACCTCGGCGGGATCGTTGGCGCCGAAGTTGGCGGCCCAGTAGGTGTCGATTTCGAAGAGTACGTCCGGGCAGCGCTCGGCCACCAGGCTCATGCCCCAGGCGCCGTCGAGGCGATCGAACTCCCAGGCGTGGTTGTGCAGGAACAGACGCAGGCCGTGCGGGGCCAGGGCGGCGCACAGGGTGTTGACCCCATCGCAGGTGCGGGCGATGGCCTGGGCATCGGCGAAGGCGTCGCGGCCGTAGCCGCCGGCGACCACGTCAAGATCAAAGGCCTGGGCGGTGGCCACGGCCTCGTCGATGGCGCCCCGGTTGGCCCAGGGGCTGTGGCTGGAGAGCACCCGCATGCCGGCGTCTTCCACCATGGCCCGGACGGCCGCCGGTTCATGACCGAAGAATCCGGCGGGTTCGACGGCCGCGAAGCCGATCGCTCCCAGGCGCTTGATGACGCCGGGCAGGTCGTCCTTGGTGTGGTCGCGCAGGCTGTAGAGCTGGACGGAGATGGGGGGGAGGGTCATGGGGACTCCGGTGGGGTGGTAGTGAGGATGTGATCGCGGTCATTTACGCCAGATCGATCGCCACGTCGCGGCCGCTGGCGCTGCTCTGGTAGATGGCGTCGATGATGGCCTGGACCGCCAGGGCCTGGTCGATGGTCACCTCGGGCGGGTGCTCGCCGCAGCAGGCGCCGATGAAGTTGGAGAAGCGGTTGCCGCCGACGGTGTCCAGCCCGGTGGTCGGTGGGCCCTGGAGGATCTGGTAGCCGTCATCGCTGAAGCGGAAGATCTCGCCGCTGTTGGCGCAGCCGCCGGCCTGGGTGCCAAAGACCTGGACCTCGTCGAGGCCGGGCTGGGGCTGATGCAGGGCCCAGCTGGCGTCCAGGCATAGGCTCAGGCCGCCGTCGAGCTTGATCAGGGCGGTGGCGAAGTCGTCGACATCGAAGGTGCTTTCAGGGTCGACCTCGCCCATGCCCCAGCCGCCGCCGCCCAGGCCCTGGTTGCCGAGTTTGGTGTAGGTGGCGCCGCTGACCGACAGGGGCCGGAAATTATCGAGGATGTACAGGGCCAGGTCGAGCATGTGGACGCCGATGTCCAGCAGGCCGCCGCCGCCAGAGATGGCCTTGCGGGTGAACCAACTGCCGATGCGGGGGATGCCTGCCCGCCGCCGCCAGCAGGCCTTGGCGTGGTAGACCTCGCCGAACTGGCCGGCCTTGACCCTGGCCCGCATGATCTGCGAGGAATGCTTGAAGCGCTGGTTCATGCCCAGCATCAGGATCCGGTCTTGGGCCCGGGCGGCGGCGGCGCAGGCCTTGGCTTCGTCCAGATTGAGGGCGAAGGGCTTGTCGAGGATCACGTGTCGACCGGCCTCCAGGGCGGCCTGGGCCAGGGGGGCGTGGTAGGCGTTGGGGGTGGCTACGTACACGGCATCGATGCCGTCGGCGGCGATCAGGTCCTCACCGCTGGTGAAACGCTGGGTGACGGCGTGCTTGTCGGCCAGGGCCGCGCAGCGCTCGGCGCTGGGGTCGGCGATGGCGACCACGCTGGCGCGGGGATCGGCGTTGATGTCGTTGCAGGCGCCTTGGCTGATCTGCCCGGCTCCGATGATGCCGATGCGCAAGGGGGTGCTCATGGGTGCTCCTGGATGAGGTGGTCGTGGGGGCTTGATTATCGCCTGCCGGGTTGCTGCTTCAATAACCGTATTCTCTGGATAATGTGCAGAATCTATGATGAAACGTATGTCGCGTCGGCGTCATCGCCATGTTTCAGCAGGCTATCACGCAGGCTCTCAGGCTGACGATGCCCATATCCTGTCACTGTTGCGGGTCAGTGTGTATGTCTGCCCGGCTGATCGATTTCCCCAGGGACGGGCGATCAAGGAGGGCATCGAGGAGATCGAACAGATCACCGGTGGCGGGGCTTGGTTCGAATACGGCAGCCAGCGTCTGGCGGTTGGTCCGGGCACCATGCTCTGGCACCGAGCCGGTGAGATGACGGTTCACGAAGCCTTCGCTGACGATCCCTATCGTTGCCTAGTGATCGCCTTTGCGGTTGACGGTTCATCGTTGGAGCCGCCGCCCCGGGTCTCGGTATGGCGTAGTCGGACCGCTGTCGAACGCTTTGCCGAGGAGATCCTGCCGGCCTTTCATCGGGCCGATATCGATCGTCGGCAGTTGTGCCGCTATATTCACGCTACCTGCTGCTGGCAGGCCCATGCCGCTGGTCTGTCGCGGGTCAATCCGGTGCTGCCGTTGGCCTTGCGACAGGTTCTGGCGGTTATATCGTCGGACTTCGCCGAGGATGTCGATGTCAGGATGGTCGCGCAGCGGGCCGGGGTGTCGGTGCCGCATCTGCATGCCCTGTGTCGCCAGCACCTCGCCAGCACCCCGGCGCGCCTGCTTGAGGAACGGCGTCTGCGTCATGCCCGCTGGTTGTTGGCCGATACCCGCCACCCGGTGGCCGAGATCGCTGCCGCCAGCGGCTTTGCCTCGGCTGGCAGTTTCTGTCGGGCCTTCAAGCGTTGTCAGGGGATGACGCCGGGCATGTATCGCCAACGCTATGCAGCTCCGGAGGGGAAGGTGGGATAGGGGGCTGGGCGTTGACAGCGCTGTGTGTGGGTGGGCTGTCTGGTTGTCCACCATCAGAGATCCAGCCCCGAACTCGCTTCCCACCATCGCCCGTCGCAAACCCACCACGGAGCACCGGGCCTTGGCCCGTGTGCAGACGCGTGGATGCCATGCCTTCGTCGAATCCCAACCCGGACGTCGGCATGATGATCGTCATACGGCATGTGGATCCCGCGACTCGTGATCATGAGCGGCGATGCTGGACGCAAGCGAGAGGCAACGATGGTGCCGCCGCCCCGGCCTCTATCGTCCTCAATAATCACCGCCCGCCAATGTACACGGGCCAAGGCCCGGTACTCCGTGTAATAATGCGGCTAGGCTGTCAGCAACAGACCGCCGC
>SLQH01000486.1 GCA_007131555.1 Planctomycetota bacterium
CCTCGCCCAGGCACGCCGCATCACTGAACTCTCGGAACGGGTCCTGGAGTGGTTGGCCAAATGGGCCGATGCGCACAAGAGCGACTGAGTCGCAGGCCGCAGAATCTAGACCTCACGATCACATCCAGAACACAAGTGAGCAGCCATGGGCACAGGAACGATCAAACAATACAATGCAGAAAGGGGATTCGGCTTTATTGCCCGCCCCGGTGACGACCTGTTCTTCCATGTCAGCAGATGTACTGGCTTCACCCCGGCGATTGGGCAGCGGGTCGCCTTCGAAGAAGGGCCTGGTAAGAACGGTAAGCCGGCGGCCACTAAGGTCACCCTTGCTGGTGATCAGGGCACCGCTGCCCCCCCTCCCAGAACCACCGCACAACGGCCACACACCACACCTGAAGGCGCTGGTGCGGCTGACCTGTTGGTACCAACCGTTACGGGCTCCTCAGCACGTGCCGCCATGCAACACGACTCAGCAATGGTACATCCTGGACTGATGATGGACCGCTATGTAGACCGCAGCTCCATAGCCGATCAAGGGCACCAAAAGCACCATCTGCGCAGCGTTATAAATGCTCGCCCCTGGTCCAAGGATCTGTACACCACCCTGCTCAACCGTCTCGCCCCGCCGCACGACTGCTTCATCCTCGCCGCCAAGAGTCGTATCGCCCTGCATCTCTCGCGTGCTAGTGGGCTGGAAAACGCCAACTGTTGTCTGCACCCCATCCACGGTTTCGCCTACCTACCCGGATCGGGCCTCAAGGGCCTCGCATACGCCTATGCCTGCCACCTGTTTCATGGCAACGAATCCGTCACCGCTGAAGCGTCCTGGACCAGCGGCCAGGAACGTGAGGACTTCATCACCGCAGTAGAAGACATCTTCGGCTGGGCGCCGAACCCGATCCGCACAGGGCCGGCCCATGACTGGGATCCTCGATCCGGTCGAGCGGGCCTAGAAGGTTTTCCTGCTGCTCACCGCGGATTAGTGACCTTCCACGATGCCTTTGCCGATGGTGATGCGCCAGCGCAGTTGGAAATAGACGTCTGCACTCCACATTATGGCCCTTATTACGCACAGGGTCAGGCTCCTGGTGATTGGCTGTCGCCCGTTCCGGTGACTTTTCTGACCATTGCCGCTGGCTCGCGATTCCGCTTCCGCGTCACCAAGGCTGAGCCGGCTTGTTCGGATGCGTTGCTCCAGGCCGCCAAGCGTCTGCTACTGGGCGGGCTGCATTGGCTGGGAGCTGGTGCCAAGACGGCGGCGGGATACGGATGGTTTGACGATACCGCCAGTGAGCCCCCGAAAGATCCGAGACAGGTGCTTGCTCAGGTCGTAACAGACCTGGCCGAGGGTCAGTTCCTGTGGCACCGCAACGGATCCAGTCCCAAGAAGGGGGTACGCCTCACGGTTGGGCCTGATAACGGGATCGAGATGGGCGAAACGATAGAACTGGCTGGACAATTCGGCATCGAGCCCGGCGGGGTGGCCATCGTCGGCCCCAACCCCAATCCGGCGAGCAGTGAGCCGGTGCTGGTGCGCATCGTGGACAATATTCATCTCTGACCCGTGAACAGTCTGCGCACAACGCTTGGTATTCTCTATCGAACACATCATCTAGTCATCCACTATAAGCCTGGTTGAGAGACGCATCCATGCCCACCCTACTCATCAGCACCATCGGCCAGCCAACCAGCGATTATGATCAGACTGTCTACCAGTTGGATGACGGCACGACACACTCTGGTTGTTATCATCAAGACCTGCTGCTGCGGCACCTCTTCCCTGAAGGGTTGGCGCCGGGCGATGCCTTCTGGTTGGTCAGCACCCAGGAAGCATTGGATCGTCATGCGGATACATTATCCCTCGCGCCGCGGACGATTGCCATCCCCAAGGGGGGGAGCAACGATGAGTTTTGGAGCATGTATAGCGCCATCGCCACGCCACTGGCAGAGATAGCGGCCAGTCGTCAGCCTGAGGATGCGCCGATCACCATCCACCTGGATTTGACGCATGGTTTTCGGGTGCAACCAGTCTTTCTCCAGGCGGCCGTGCGTGCCTGTTGCGATCTGTACCAAAATCTGCATCTGGCAGAGATTTGGTATGCGTTCTATGAACGGGGTCATCCCGGTCCGCATCCGCTGCGTACGGTAACGCCTATTGTCGACATGGAACGTGTTGCCACAGATGTGCGCGCTTTTCTTGCCCACGGCGTGGGGGAGGCCTTGGCCGAACGACTGGTCGCCGTCGACGAGCGCATTCGCCAAGAGTTGGCCGTGGCCCGCAGACAGGCCGCTGCCCAGGCCCTCCATATGCAAACGGATGGTGATACGCGACCGATGGGAGCCATCATTGAAGACCTGCTTGGCCCACAGGTTGACAGCCGCCATCTGCGTGAGGGCGCTCATGCCATACGTTCCTTTGCCGCCCTGGCCCGTCTCAACCACACTCCAGCCGCCGCCTGCATCACTCGTGATCTGCTGCGCCTGACCAGTCATGCACGGGCGCTGTTCACGGGCTCCCTGGCCCCCATCGGGCAAGCCCTGGCTGCTTTGGGTGACCAACTGGCACCCTTACTGCCCAAAGATCCCACTCCACTCTGGGGCTGGCATCGAGCCCTGGCCGCGTGGTGTCTTGATCGCTCTTTATTCCAACAGGCCTTGACCCACGGCGCCGAAATGACGACCACCCGGATGTGTGAAGAACAGGGCCAGGATCCTCTGGATCGGGTCTGCCGCCAACGCATGGGGCATGCCGTCAGTGCCTTCGGCCAACGTCAGTTGAAACACATCGCCGTTCCCGCCAAGTGGAAACCGATGGTCGATGCTGCCAACGCTCTCCAAGATGTGCGCAACACCGTCAATCACGCCGGACTGAATGCCAGCGGTACCACTACGCCTACCACTGCTCTTGCCGATCAGACCCGCAGCGCCATCCAGCGGATCATTGCCGCCCACGATGCGGCCCCCGCACTGCCCGATCCCAGAGAACTGGAACGCGCCGTACAGGCCATTCTGGTACTGCCGCGCAACGCCACCGTGCTCGATCCCCATACCAACACCCCGCGCATGGTCGTTGATGACCTGTTGGATCATGCCATCACCCCATGCCATCCTGAGGCCCTGCTCTGCACCCAGACCGTACACGAGTACCGGCCGCGATGCCTGATCGAACATAACCCCCAGTATCTTCAGGTCGTGCCCTACGCCGTCTTCACGAATGCCGCTGGGCAAGTCTGGGCCTATCGCC
>SLQH01000135.1 GCA_007131555.1 Planctomycetota bacterium
TGGCCGTGCCTCACGCCCCTCGCCGGCTCCGGTTCGGGGCATCACCCCGGCCGCTGCCGACGTGGCGGCCGATGCGCCCAATGCGGCCGCGCATGCAGGCGTTGCACTGGGTGCCGGTCTCGTCGATGCAGGCCTTGCCGGGATAGATCTGGTAGAGGGCCCGGTAGGTGATCGGGGTGAGGTTGGGCATGAGGATGTTGGCCCCGCGCTGCAGGCCCTGTTCGCGACCATTGACGGTGTTGATGGTGGCCAGGGCGCTGGTGGCCGGGATGTTGGCAGCCGGGCACAGCAGGCGGGTCAGGGCGATGACCCGGTAGACGAGGTCCTCGGTATTGGGGACCTGCTGGTCGGCCGGGGCCATCCAGGCGGCGGGGTCGGCGCCGATGGCGGTCTCGGGATGGGACAGCCAGGGGCCGACGCCGATCATGTCGAGGTCGAGATCCCGGAAGGTCAGCAGGTCGTCGATGAGGTCGTCCCAGCGTTGACCGGGAATGCCGATCATCACCCCGCTGCCGACCTCGTAGCCGAGTGCGCGCAGGCTGCGCAGCAGGGTCAGGCGGTCCGGGGCGCCGGGTGGTCGGGGATGGATGCGCTCGAAGAGATCGGGATTGGAGGTCTCGAAGCGCAGCAGGTAGCGGTCGGCACCGGCCGACCGCCAAGCCCGGAGTTCCTCCTCATGGCGTTCACCCAGGCTGAGGGTCACGGCCAGGGGGGTGGTGGTCTTGATGCGTTCGACCAGGGCGCTGATCCGATCCTTGGTGAGGCGTGGATCCTCGCCGGCCTGGAGCACCACCGTGCCATAGCCGAAGTCCACCGCCTGGGCGACACTGGCCATGATCTCGTCGTCATCCATGCAGTAACGTTGGATGGCCCGATTGGCGACATGCAGGCCGCAGTAGGCGCAGTGCCGGGTGCAGTGGTTGGAGATCTCGATCAGGCCCCGCAGATGGATGGCATCGCCGACCTCGGCCCGGCGGCAGGCGTCGGCCCGCTGCCACAGGTCGTCGAGGATCGCCGGGTCATCGCTGGTCAGGCGCTGGTGCAGCCAGCTACGATCGGTGATGGGCGCGTCGACGGGCACCGGGGTCCTCCTGATGGCATGGTACGCAAGTGGACGGCCTTGTGTGAGGTTGTCAGGTCGCCTCGGCAGGGGGCTGGTAGGATTGTGGGCGCGGGCCGCGGCGCCAGGTCCATACCGCCAGGGCGAGGCCGGCTACGATCATCGGCACGCTCAGGGCCTGTCCCTTACTCATCCAACCAAAAAACAGTTCGTAGCCTTCGTCTGGTTGACGGAAACCTTCGCTGATCATCCGGCCGATGCCGTAGGTGGTGATCACCGCAGCCAGGGACAAGCCGGGACGGCGGTGGCGGGCGTGGACCACCAGGGCCACCATCAGCACCAGCAGGCCCTCAAGGCCGACGGCGTAGAGCTGACTGGGGTGACGCCACAGGCCGTGTTCGGCGATGAAGGCGGTCATCTGGGGGCTGTAGGGCGGCAGGGCGTCATAGGTCTGCCACAGGTCATTGGCCTGCTCCGGGTGGAGCTCACCGGCGGCCAGGCGCAGTTGCAGATCCTGGGCGAAAGCGGCGGGGAACTTGACTGCGGCCCAGAAGGGTTCGGTGACCCGGCCCCACAGCTCGCCGTTGATGAAGTTGGCCAACCGCCCGCAGATCACCCCGATGGGGGCCACGGTACCCACCGCATCGGCGATCACCCAGTTATTGACCCGGTAGCGCCGGGCGTACCACAGGGTGCCGACGAACAGGCCGAAGGCGCCGCCGTGGCTTGACATCCCGCCGCGCCACAGCATCAGGACCTGCCAGAAGGGCGGTCTGGCCGAAAAGCCCAGCAGGGATTGATCGTAGAACAGGCAGTAGCCCAGACGGGCCCCGACGATCATCGCCATGCCGATCCATAGCCCGGCGTCGCTCAGCCAGGCCGGCAGCAGGGGGAGACGGCGCTGGCTGATCCAACGGCGCATCAGGACCAGACCGGCGAGGATGCCGGCGAGGTAGGCCATGCCGTACCAGCGCAGGCCGATATCGTCGCCGATGCTGAAGATGAAAGGGTCCCAGTCGTGGACCCAGCCGGCGCTCAGGTTGTCTATTGTCGGCTCAAGGCTGTCTATTGTTGGCTCAAGGCTGTCAATTGTTGGCTCAAGGCTGCTCATCGTAGGCTCACGGTTGCGGGCCGGCTCATGCGTAGTCGCGTTGGCCCAGCCAGGCGGTGATGGTGCGCAGCACGTTGCGGGCCGCCGGGCTGGAGGGCTCCTCAAGTATGTCATGGCCGAGGCCGGTCATCAGGGTCAGTTGCGATGGCCGATCGGCGGCCCGCAGCAGGCGGTGCAGTTCCCGGGCCAGGCGAGCCGGAACTGCCGGGTCGTTGTCGCCGTGGATATGCAGCACCGGCGGGAAGGACGCCGGGTCCAGACGCAGAGGATCGAGCGCGGCTGCCGCGGCGGGGGCGAAGCGGCCCAGACGTTCGGCGATCGCCGGTTCGCAGCCATCCCAGGGGGCCACGGTGGGCGTGACTCCAGCGCAGGTCAGGCAACGGGGTCGTAGCAGGCCGTCGGCGTCGAGGCGCTGGCCGGCCAGCAGAGCCAGCAGGGAGCCGGAACCGCTGCCGACCAGGCTGCATACCTGGGCATGGGCCCCGAGCACGGTGGCTTCTTCGACCGCGCGGATGGCCGCCGTGATCACATCGTCGACCAGTTCGCGGCCGTCCTCGACGTCATCAAGGGGCCGCAGGCCGAGCGCCGCCGCCGGCCAGCCGCGTTCAGCCAGATCCATGGCCAGGGCCCGGGCCCGGAGACGGGCATCGCCGGTCCACCAGCCACCGGCCAGACACAGCACCGTGGGCACCTCATTGCAGCCATCGGGGACGAAGACATCGACCGCTTGGCAGCGATGATCGCCGTAGGCGGCGGCGGTGGTGGCCAACAGGGAGCAGGAAGCGCGCATGGGCGGCATTGTGGGCGGGCTTGCCCAGGGCGCAAGGAGCGAAGGCCAGATGACGACGGGTTATCATGCGCCCGCAAGCCGGCGGGTCACGCCTTGCGTCCAGGATGGCCGGCGGCACGCTGACACTCCATTGAGAGGATTCGTGATGACGAGTAGCACCGCATTCGACCGCATTCAGGACATGGTCGAGATCTTGCGTCAGCGCAGCGCCCTCCAGCCGCGGGTGGCGATCCTGCTGGGCACCGGCCTGGGGGCTCTGGCCGAGCGGATTGTGGTCAGCGAA
>SLQH01000093.1 GCA_007131555.1 Planctomycetota bacterium
CATCGTTGCCGGTGTAGTAGGTAAAGGAGACCACCGGAGCATTGCTTGCGGACCCGACAGTGCCGCCCGACAACACCTCCATGCGCCAGGGACGCTGGGGGTCATAGGCGTGATTGCCTTCATAACGGCCCTTCAGGGTGAAACCGGCAGTCCCCGTCACCCACTCATTTCGTTGGACATGATCCCCGGACGTGTCATTGCCGATGACGTTGCCAAAGCGGTCAAAATCAACCGCAAAGGTCTGCCCCTCGACGTAATCCCCATCCGGACCGACGACATCAATGTCCAACCCCAACAGCGATTTGACTCCCGGCGGATCAAGTGGTACCGATTGAGGAGCGGCCGGCTTGGCCCCGGTCGCGGGGTTCAGAGTATAGAACTCCAGGTTGCCGTTATTGACCTCAAACACGACCCGCCGGTCGGCCCAGTCCACGTTGCCTCCCGACACCCTGACCTCAGGCCCGCTCCAGGCGGCGCTGGCGGGGCGTACATCCAGGGCCGGCGAGAAGTCGATCGCCATGCCCGGAGCCGCCTGCAGCTTGAGACTGATGCCATCGCTGGTCGATACCAGTGAGGCCCGGACATCAGCAATCCCACCGGCATGCGGCGGTTCAACGCTGAACCCGCCGCCGCGACCACTGTTGATGGCCGCCACCAGATCCTCCAAGGAACGACCCGCCGGGACACTGTCCAGGCCGGGATCATACTGGACCACGAACTTCTCGGCGATACCTGTGCCGACATCCCGGACATTGATCGTAAACTGGACCGGCTGCGACATCCCTTGGCCATCGGTAAACACCGGCAACAAGGGCTGAGGAATGCCAAGGGTGCCATCACGATTGATGGCGTGTACGGCATCGTCAAGATTGGAGCCGATATAGCGACTATCGAAAACGGTGCTACCGACCCAGGCATTGACCGCCATCTGATCGCTGGTGCCAGTGGCATGGATGGCATTGAAGGCACCGATGAGCCCCACCGCGATGGTATCGACGGCAGCTATGGTCTGGGGCAGGATCCGCTGACTCATCTCCTCAAGTCCGGCCAATGCACCATTGGTCAGACGCAAGGCCTCACCATTGGCCGCCATGGTCACCATCAAGGCATCATCATCGCGGGTCTCCACCGCCAGATGCTGGCCCCGATCACTGCCGACCAGCAGACGACCGCGCGATTCGACCAACATCACCTGGTCTTGGGGATTGATCCGGGTCGTGATGTCAAGATAGCCGGACAACTCACGCACCACCCGATCACGCTGATCCAGCAGATCGTTGGGATTGCGACCCACCAGGACCTCACGACGAATGCTGTCATTGAGCCCGACCATCCGGTCGATCAGGGCATTGACCTGACCGACCTGGGTCGCAGCCCCCTGGAGCAGACTGGAGCGCTGATTGGCCAACTGGGTCGCCAGGCTGTTGACGGTAGCCGTCACGGTCTGCAATTGTTGCACCGTGGCCCCACGCAAGGCCACCGAATCGGCATTGTTGCTGAGGTTCTCCAACACTGAGAAGAGATCGCTCAAAACCGCCGAAAAACCGGTCTCGTTGGGTTCGTTGAAGACCATCTCGGTTTCGGTGAGCAGACGCTCAAGCTCATTGAATCGACCCAGGGCCGACTGGCTACTACGCAACTGTTCAGTGATCAAGGCATCGCGATAGGAGATGATCGACTGCAGCTGAACCCCACGACCAAGCTGACCGGGACTGACCGACTGCGGAGCACGGACCCCAAGCTCGGCCCGCTGACGGGAATAGCCCTCGTTGGTGGCATTGGCGATGTTATGGGCCGTGACCTCCATCGCCTTGGTCTGGGCAAGGAGTCCAGACAACCCGATCTGCAGACTACCCATGATGGCCTCCGTCAGGCCTGACGCATGGATCGTGCCGAAAACCGCTCGTCCCTCTTGCGCCTCGCGATGGGGGCCTAGAGTGGTCTCACATCTACACCACAGCTTCCGTAATAGCCCTAGGAGCACAGCATGAGCGACCTGACCTACCAGAAGATCGAACTCGTCGGATCGTCCAAGAACAGCATTGAAGAAGCCGTCCAGAACGCCCTCGACGAAGTCGCCAAGCAACATGACAACCTGCGCTGGTTTGAAGTCGTCGAAACCCGCGGCTACATTGAAAACGGCACCGTCGCCTACTGGCAGGTGACCGTCAAGGTTGGCTGCACCAATCGGCACTGACATCTGCGGCCACGCTACGGGAGCGCCACGGAAGCTCTGAGCGGTCTCGTGCGCTGTTAACGCACGCACCCCCCTCGGGTCTTATGGTTTCTATTCAAGGGGACATACGCAGTGACAGCCAGTGTACCTTCTGGGTGAAAGCCCGAGTCTGTCTCTAATCGCCTTGTACAGCAACCCTCCAGCCTACAGCCGGATTTAGGTTCAGTCCAATTCGTTACCTGGTGACACAGAGGCATACAGCGGTCTGTCATGACTGGAAACAGGGCTTGCCCACAGTGATTGCGGCGGTGCAATGGCTTTCCAGTGCTTACCGGTCAACACGTCACCACCGTCTCCTTCGCCAGCCTGAGCCGCGACGAAATGCGCGACTGCCTGCGCATCTGGCGCATGGTATGGCCCAAGGAAGACGAAAACGAGGAACCGGTCACCACCAAGATATCCTTCGCCCGCAATGCCGGCCAGGAACGCCGGGACGAACAAGTCCACATCCTGCGTAACGGCCACAGCGTCAAGGCCCTGGCCCGCTCCTTCATTCGCCGCATCGGCACCGAAGACGGCGACCGCGATGTCCTGGCCCTGGCCAGTGTCTGCACCGACCCTGCCCTACGAGGTCACGGGCTGGGCCGCTGTGTCGTAGAGGCGGCCTTCGCCCGCCTCGGCCCCCAGCTGCCGGTGGCCCTGTTCCAGACCCAGGTGCCAGGCTTTTACGAGAAGATGGGCTCACGCCGGATCGCCAACCGCATCATCAACAGCCACGAAGACGGCCGCACCTTCTGGGACCCAGTGATCATGATCCATCCCGGCGATGCCCCCTGGAGCGATGGCACCATCGACCTGCGCGGCCCTCCCTGGTAGACATGCGGCAGACTACACTAGTGTGGTGACACGGAAATTGGTTTCGTAAGTCGAGCGTCGTGTGGCAGATGCGATGCGTCGCGAAGCGGAGCAATAGCAGCGCTATTGTGAGCGGAGCGCAACGAAGCAGATGCCATGCGAGGCGAAGACTTATGGGAGTTATTTATGGGTCACCACACTAG
>SLQH01000151.1 GCA_007131555.1 Planctomycetota bacterium
CTGGACCTGACCCTGACGCAGCAGGTGCATGACCTGGGAGCGCAGACTGCGGTTGTCGATATGCTTGTGCTGCCAGAAGGCCAGGGCCCGGTCGATGATCACCGCCGTGGCCAGGACGCTGAACAGTATCAGGGGAAGCATCATCCAACCCCCGGCAAGAATGATCTGCAACATGGTGTCGTCCTCTCTTCTCTGGCCTTGTGATCAACAAGGCCTCAAAATGAACAGATCTTCAGTCTACCTGCCCACAACGGGCCGTGATATCAGCCCATAGCTGATAGCCGACCACCGGGTCGAACCCCAGGGGCGGCGGCAATGTCTCATCGTCGTCACGGTCTTGTATGACGAGGGCCCCGACAACATGGTTGTAGGTGACCTGAACTGCCGTCAAGGGCACGGTCTGCAGCCATGGCCGTGGACCCAAGGTGCTGCGACCCCAGGCCACCAGATGTACGGCGTCCGACTGCAGGATCAGCCACAGCGGCGCATGTCGCCACCACAGACCAACATCAACCCGAGTCCGGGAACGTTCTAGGGCATAGATGTCGTCAACGTCCAACACGGGCCTGAGAAAAGCCATGCCCAACAGGCCCACCCGTTCAGCAATGCCGGCAGCGCACAAACGTTGGGTACGCGGGATAGGCAAGGCTACGGCACGCAGGGACGGCGGCGGGAAGGCATCAGACGTCTGCTGAGGCCCTCCAGCCCCCTCCACTGTCTGCGGTATGGCATCAACTGGCATGGCGGATGGCATGCTACTTAGTTGCCCTGGCCCTGCAAAGCCCGCTCCTCGGCCATTCGACCGCGAGCGAAGCGGGCCCAACGCGTCTCCGGATAGTCCCAGATCAGACGCTGGAAGCTGCGGTAGGCCTGGGCTGCCGCCTCGGGCAAGGGGCTGTCCGACTGCATGCTGCGCAAGAAGGTATCGCCTCGCCAGTACAAGGCCTCGGCCTTGACATTCGGAGCATCAAGATCGCGATCATCAATGACCTCGTCGAGATTGGCCACGGCCTCCTCCCAGCGTCCAGCACGCATCAGACACATGCCGGCCAATACCGTTGTCTGGGCCATCAATTCATGACCTGGGAACCGTTCACGCAGACGAGAGAACACCTCACCGGCAGTACGGAACTGGCGGCGAGCCTCAATGCGCATCTTTTCGGCCTCGACCTCATCGCTCTCCTGACCAGCCCGGCGCTCCAGGACCGAACCACGCGTCAGGAAATAACGCCCCAGATGGACAATGGTATCGGCGACAAACTCGCTATCGGGATACATGTAGGACAGCTTGACATACTCTTCAAGAGCCCGATCCAGTTCCTGCATCTTATGGAAGGCCAGGGCCTTCTTGAACTGGGCGCGGGGGGCATATTCACTGTTGGGATGATTGGCGACAATGCTAGTGAACAGCGCCACCGCCCGCTGATACGAGGCCATCTTGGCCGACTCGTCAACAGCCTCATCACCATATTCCATCTCCAACTCGGCCAACAGATAGTCACTCTGGGCCCGAATCGGATTGTCAGGGAAGTCCCGCAATGCCTCATTGAGGGTGTTACGGGCCATGCGAATCTCGCGTCGCGACAAGGACTGCAACTGCTGATGCTCTTCAGTGCGACCCTGGCGCTCGGCATCACGGGCCAGGGCCCGATGCTGCTTGGCCAGCTCAAAGTAGGCCTCGGCAATCGAGAACTGGGTCCGCACCGCCATGTCAGGATCACGGAAGCGCTTGGTGAATGGCACCACTGAGCCATCAGAGCCGCGATACACCTCAACCTGACGCTCAATCGTCTGGCCACCATCGACATAACGCAGGGTCAACACATCGCCATAACGCGCTGGTACCAGGTTGACACCACCTTCGATCTGATCCAGTTCGTCCTCATGCACCACCCGGGCCAAGCCTTGGAAGGTACCGGAATGAGATGCCGTCTCGACCAACTCGACCGGGAACACATCACCACGCGGATTGGTGACATGGATGGTAACCCGATCCTGTTCATCAGATACATCCTGCATCGGATCAACCACCCGCATGTACATGCGATCACCTACATAGATCCCAGTGAGATCTTCGCTGTACTGGCGGTCCATGACATCGAACAAGGCATCACCAGCCAAGCGTACGGTCGTCGTCAGCCAGCGCTCCCGACCGTCCCGGTCCTCGTAGCGGAAGGCCACATAGATGCTGTCCTCAGGACTCACCATAAGCACGTTGGCCTCGGCGAGACCATCGTAACGACCGTCATCATGCTCGGCAAAACTGTGCTCAGGAAGAGCGCCCAGCTCCATGGGAATGTTGACCGAAAACAGGCCGACATCCAACGCTGAACCGACCACCCGGGTACCGGCTGCAGAAACACCAGCATACATCGGCATTGATAGCGCACCGGCACCCGCCGCCCCTGGTGTCGTGGTCAAGGCGACCGTACCAGGCACGCTCAGGTCAAATCGATCACCAGAACTACGGCCAGCCTTGTCACGACCGCGACTGGTCTGGGCATAGAAGGTCACGGTGCTATCTGTTGCACGGGCAGCGGTAGGCCACAACACCTCGACAATCAGGGGGCCACCAAGGACAGCAGAGACGGTTGCCCCATGCGTTGTCTCGGCAGGCCGTTCGACCACCAGCCGATGCGACGGACGCACCTCGCGCGACCGAGTCTCAGGCTGCTCCGATTCACGCTGCTGTTCAAGCGGCTCTGAAACCACCTTATGAACGCGCATCTCCGGATCACGCCACACGACCTGCTCGACCATGATGGACCTGGTCCAGGGAATGCCCTGATCCAGATTATGCTCATCTACATATGAGATTGTCAAATCATCACCCGGTTCAGTGCGCAGTTGATCTGCGCGAGCCGGATTGCCGGCAACGGGGAATACGGTACCCATGAACACGCCGCTATGATCTCCGGTCTCGACCGCCTCAATAGTGACGCTTTCACCCAGACTGGTCGTGACAGTGAATGGCACGCGATCCGGTTGAGGCGACACATCCTTGTCGGCATCACTGATGAAAACCCGGATCGGCTCGCCGATCTCAAAGCGCCGTAGGCCGACATAGCTGGACTGAACCGTTCCTCGAGCACCATGCGTCGAACGCTCCAGGGCAGCCCGCAGCGATCCGGTGACGAACGTGGCCCGCAGGCGCTGTTCATGAATGCTCCGGGAATCGCCGATGACAGAGGGATCATTATAGACGATGGATATGTCATCTCCGGGAATCAGTTC
>SLQH01000163.1 GCA_007131555.1 Planctomycetota bacterium
ATCGGGGCCGCCGGACAGGCCCGGATCGCGGCGGGACGGGCCCTGGTGGTGGGCAGCGGCGCCCTGGGGACGACCATCGCCGACATGCTGGTGCGCTGCGGGATCGGCTTCCTGCGCCTGGTCGATCGCGACCGGGTGGAATGGTCCAATCTGCCGCGCCAGAGCCTGTTCACCGAGGCCCATGCCGCCACCGCCCGACCCAAGGTCGAGGCCGCCGCCGAGGTCCTGCGGGCCATCGATAGCCGGGTGATCATCGAGCCCCACCATCTGCATGTCGATGGTGACACGGTTGACGATCTGCTGGTCGATGTCGATCTGGTGTTGGATGGCTGCGATAATTTTGCCACCCGTCATGTGGTCAATGACGCCTGTGTCAAGCAACAGTTACCGTATTTCTACGGTGGCGTGGTTGAGGCCTATGGCTGCGCCCTGGCCATCCTGCCCGGACATGGTCCCTGTCTGCGTTGCTTCCATGATCCTGACGATCCCCGGCCTGAGCCGATTGCCGCCACCCATGGGGTCATCGCCCCAGCGGTCCACATGGTGGCGGCGTGGCAGGTCGCCGACGCCCTGCGCTGGTGGACCGGTGCCGGGGTCGAGCCGATTTTACATAGCGCCGATCTGTGGGCCGCCACCGCCCGCCATCATCCGGTGGCCAACTGGCGCGATCCGGATTGTCCGGTGTGCACGGCGGTCGGTGAGCGGAATACTACACCAGGAGACCATCATGCATGATTGGGACGAATGCCTCCGGCGGGCCAGCGCCGGCAATCCGCCTCCGGCCCAGGACCGGCGCCGTAGCGACGAGCGTTGGCGGGTCCTGTTGTCGTCGCAGTGTTACGCCATCGCCCGCGCCAAGGGCACCGAGGCGCCTTTCGGGCCGGACTATTGTCCGCGGGTCGAACCGGGGCGCTACCACTGCGCCTGCTGCGCGGCGCCGCTGTTCGAGGCCGGGGCCGGCTTCGTTTCCGGCACCGGCTGGCCGTCCTTCACCCAACCCATCACCGATGCTGCCGTGGCCTACCACCATGATCACAGCCACGGTCGCCAGCGCATTGAGGTGACCTGCAACAGTTGTGAGGCCCATCTTGGCCATGTCTTTCCTGATGGACCCCCGCCCAGCGGTCTGCGCTACTGCATCAATGCGGCGGTCCTGGATCGTCTGCCGCCCGGAGCCGAGATCGCCACCGTCGGCGGTGGCTGCTTCTGGTGCACCCAGGCCCAGTTCCAGCAGGTCGACGGGGTCTACGCCGCCACCTGCGGCTATGCAGGTGGTCACACTCCCGATCCCGATTATGCCGCCGTGTGTAGCGGCACCACCGGCCATATTGAGGTCGTCCAGCTGGTCTTCGATCCCCAGTGTCTGCCCTACGAGCGCCTGCTGCGCCTGCATTTGGCCAGCCATGACCCCACCAGCCGTGATCGCCAGGGGGCTGATGTCGGCGAGCAATATCGCAGCGTGATCTTCACCCATGATGCCAGCCAGGAGACGGTCGCCCAGACGGTGCTGGCGGCGGCCCAGGCTGCCAGCCAGGTGCCGATCGTCACCGAACTGCGTCCGCTGACCTGCTTCCATCGGGCCGAATACGAGCACCAGGGCTATTTCGCCCGCCACTCGAAGTCCGCCTACTGCCAAGCTGTTATCGCCTCCAAGCTCAAAGGCGACACAGAATAGGGGCGCCAGGAGGCTCATGCCGGTCTGCCCGGGCCTGTGCGAGCGTGGTGATGTGTACGTACAGTCATCCTAAATTCGGCTGTAGGCGTTAGGCTGGAGACTGTAGGGTTGCTGTACAAGGCGATATAGACAGATTCGGGCTTTCACCTTAGAAGGTGAGCCGGTTCTGGCCACGCCGCTTGAATAGCAGCCCTAAAGTCAAAAGCCCAAAGCCTAACTGCCGTTTCTGCGATTATTCTGCAACGATTGCCCGCCAGGAAATCCTGAAGTCCCACATCGGCCGACAAGGGAAGACACCTACGCAAACACCCTGCCCTCGCGTGTTGCGATGGCAGGGTGTTGACGTGTTGCTGGGCGCGGACGTTTTTTACAGGGCGTCCCAGTCGATGTCGTCGAGATCGTCAATGAGGCTTTCGTCGACGGCGTCTTCTTCTTCCTCGACCGCCGGCTCCTCCTCGACTTCCGGTTCTTCTTCAATCACCGGTTCTTCGATTGTCGGCTCTTCCTCGACCACTGGCTCTTCTATGACCGGTGGTGCTTCTTCGACGGGGTCCTCGATGATCCAGTCGGTTTCGCTGATGGGCTCTTCTTCGGGCTCTTCGGCGGGAATCTCTGGGGGTTCTTCATCAAGCAGGTCGTCCAGCATGCGGTCGATGTCGTCTGCCTCGTCAGCGTCCTCTTCGTCAATGATCTCATCTATGTCAGGCTCGTCCTCAGTGATGGGATCATCAAGCGGAGCGTCTTCTTCATCTTTGGCAGCAGCTGCGGCGGCGGCACGTGCTGCTTCACGCTCCAGTCTGCTGCGCTCACGTTCGCTGATGACCTCAACAATGATGACGTCTTCGTAGGTCCCATCGAGGCTCATCTGCGGTGCTGGAACGCTGGTAATCTCTGCTTCGGCCTGTTGCAGGGCATTGAGCGGCCTGAGGCCTTGGGTGTCGACCAGTTCTTGGGCTCGTTCATGCTGGGCCTGCTTGAGCAGCAGGCGATGGTACTGACGCCAGGCGGCATGCATGTGTTCAAGGCGCAGGTAGGTGTCATCGCCCAGGCCTAGGCGCAGGAGGCTGGCCGAGCGTTCAAGGTCCCGTTGGGCATTTTCGATATGCCATTGCTCGTAGTGATTGGGGAAGGGGACCCGCAGGCGCTCTTCAGCCAGTTGTTGCAGCAGTTCGCCCAGACGTTGCTCCTCGGCGATGGGTTCGCGGATCGGATTGCCTTCGTCATCGACGCCCGCCGTGGGCCGCGCCAGTTGGTTGCTCATCACCCGAGCATCAAGATCAGCGGCAAAGCGTTGGATGTCGTGATACAGATGCTCAACATCGCTGCTGGGCCGATAGGGCCGGGTATGATGGACTCCATAGGCGGGAATCACGGTATCGATCAGCATTCCGGCCTGATCCCGCCCGCTGGCTTCGGGAGCGCGCGGGCTTGGAACGGTCAAGGGGACGCGCTCCTCAGCGGCGATGCTGAGCAAAGGCAGACAGGCCCCGAGAGAGGCGGACAGCAACAGATGGCGCATCGACGATGCCTCCCGTCGCCGATGGTATAGCGGCGACA
>SLQH01000026.1 GCA_007131555.1 Planctomycetota bacterium
GGCATACCCCACGGTGGCTGGATCGCTGGCTTGACCATCCGCGCCTGCTGGCGGGGGTCGGTCGTCTGTCGGGGATGACCGACAATCGCGATCTCGGCCCCCTGACCCTGTCGATGCTGCGCGGTGAACAGGGCCATCAGGTCAAGGAGCTCGATCGTCTGGTGGCCTTCCTGAGCGAGGGCCCGCCGCCGGATGCGGTGATCCTCTCCAGTGCCCTGCTGGTGGGGGTGGCCCGGCGTCTGCGCACGGCCCTGGGCTGTCCGGTCCTGGTCCACTGCCAGGGTGAGGCCGGGTTCATTGATGCCATGCCGCCCCGTTGGCGGAGCGCCTGTTGGCGCGAGCTGCGCCGGCGCTGTGCCGAGGTCGACGGCCTGCTGACGGTCAGCGCCTACTATGCCGGGCTGATGGTCGCCCGTCTGGGCCTGCCGCCGGGGCGCTTCCAGGTGGTCCACCCCGGCCTGGACCTGAGCGCCTACAGTCCACCGCCCAGCCCAGCGCTGCTCCCAGCCATCGGTTATCTGTCGCGCCTGTGTCCGGCCAAGGGTCTGGAACGGGTGGTCAGCGCCTTCTGTGACCTGGCCCGACGACCGGGCATGGAGGCGGTCCAGCTGCATCTGGCCGGTGGTCGACTGGCGGTCGATGAACCCTTCATCCGGCGTCAGGTCCGGCGTCTGCGGGCCGCCGGCCTGCTCGCGCGTCTGCGCCTGCGCTCAGCCAGCAGCCCCCAGGAACGCATCACCTTTTTGCAGCAGTTGCGCCTGCTGTCGGTGCCCGAGGTCGAGCCTGAGGGCTACGGTCTGTACATGCTCGAGGCTGCCGCCTGCGGCGTGCTGACGGTCCAGGACCATCAAGGCCCCTTTGCCGAGATCCTGACCCGGGTGCCCTCCGGTCAGCTCTGCCATACGGCTGATCCCCAGGATCTGGCCGATGCCTGGCAGCGGCTGCTGGAGGATCCGCAGATCTGCCACCGCCTGCGCCATCAGGGCCTGGAAGCGGTTAAGGCCTATGCCGGCCTTGAAGCCTACGCGGCCCGCTTCGCGGCCGCCATCGCCTCGGTCATCGGTGGCTGAGCAGCGCCTGTCGGGCCGCGGTCCGCCATCGTCCTGGTCGCTGGCCATGGTGGCGCAGGAAGGCCTTGGACAGGGCTACGGCGTCGGCATATCCGCAGGCCCAGGCGATGGCGGCCAGGCTGTCATCGGTCTGGCGCAACAGGTCGCAGGCCCGTTCCAGCCGTAGTTGGGTCAGCAGATCACGCGGTGAGCGGCCGGCCACGGCATGGGCCAGGCGGCGGAGGTGGGCCGGACTCACCGCCACCGCCCGGGCCGCCTGATCAATGCCTGCTCCCTCATGCAGATGGCTGTCGAGCCAGGCCAGGGCCCGTTTGAGCAGATGGGCGGCGTCCTCACCGGCGTTGCTGGCGCTTGGTGCCAGCAAGGGGCAGAGCAGGATGCCCAGTTCGCCTCGGGCCAGTTCGGCGGCGATCTCGGAGGCTGCCGGTCGGGCGGTCAGGAGTTCCGCCAGGCGGCGGTCCAGCCGATCAATGATCCGGCGTCTGGCGGGGTCCAGGGGCAGGTGCAGATGACCGGCGCTGTCAGCGGCATCGGCGATCAGGCGCGGGATGCCGGTCAGATGCAGGATGCAGACCCGACAGGTGCCGGCCTGGGGTGATGCCCAGCCGTGCAGATGGCCGGGCGGGAAGACCCATAGGGCCGGTGTTGACGGTAGGGGGGCGGCCTCAGCCAGGGTCGGGGCCGCCCGACCGCTGAGGATGGCGGCGCATTCCCAATGCAGGCGGCGGCGCAGGGGCATCGGTTGGCGATGATAGTCGCGGGATCCACGTCCGTGATAGAACAGCATGAGCGATAGGATAAGTCCGGCGAGCGCTGTCGCCATTGCCAAGGCCGGTCCGGTGACGGTATGATGACGGGCATGGACATCCACATCGCATACATCGGTGGCGGCTCGCAGCACTGGGCTCCGGTCATGATGCAGGACCTGGCCTTGAGTGAGGGTCTGGGCGGCCGCCTGAGCCTTTATGACATCGACCAGCGTCGGGCCGAACGCAACGCCCTGCTGGGCAACGGCATCTTTGCCCATCCTGATGCCCGCTCACGCTTCCAGGTCGAGGCCTGCCCCGATCTGGCCGCCGCCCTGACCGGGGCCGATATCGTCTTCATCTCGATCCTGCCTGGTCCCATGACCTGCTTCGCCAACGACATCGACATTCCCCTGCGGCACGGCATCATCCAGACGGTGGCCGATACCACCGGTCCAGGCGGGATCTCCCGTTGCCTGCGCACGGTACCGTTGTTCACCGCCTTCGCCCAGGCCATCGACCGGCATTGCCCAGCCGCCTGGGTCATCAACTACACCAATCCCATGACGGTGGCCACCCAGGCCCTGACCGCCGAGGTGCCCAGCCTCAAGACCATCGGCTGCTGTCATGAGGTCTTTGCCTGCCGGGCCTTTATCGGGATGATGGCGGCGGCCCATACCGGCATCCCCATCGCCCATCGCAATGAGGTTGATGTCGATCTGGTCGGGCTCAACCATTTCACATTCTTTCCTCGTGCCCGCTACAAGGGGCATGATGTCTGGCCGGCCATTGCCGCCTGGATCGCCGCCCAGGCCGATGACCGGGGCGACTTCTGGCGGGATCGCACCGCCGATGCCCTGGCCCGTGAGGCCAAGGGCCGGTATGGCTCATGTGACGGCCTGATCCAGTTGGACTTCTGGCGTCAATTCGGGGTCTTTGGCGCCGCCGGTGATCGCCACCTGGTCGAGTTTGTGCCCTGGTATTGCCGATCGGTCGACCGGCTGCGCCGCTGGGGGGTATCGGTCACCGGTTCGGCCCAGCGCCTGGCTGGCTGGGTGCCGGACAATGTCGAGACCCTGCCCAAGATCCCAGAACGCCTGCACCGCAGCAAGGAGGAAGGCATCGATCTGGTCGCCAGCCTGGTCGGTCTGGGGTCGATGGTCACCAATGTCAATGTGCCCAACCGGGGGCAGATCCCCTGGCTGCCGAGCGATCATGTGGTCGAGACCATGGCGGTGGTGGATCGCGACCGGGTCACGCCCCTGGTGCCCGGCGCCTTGCCCCTGGCCTTGCAGACCCATGTGCGGCGCATCGCCGAGGTTCAGCAGTTGAGCCTGGAGGCGGCCCGATCATGCCGCCGTGAAGCCGCCGTGCAGGCCATGCTGGCCGATCCTCTCTGTCATCTCGATACCGA
>SLQH01000440.1 GCA_007131555.1 Planctomycetota bacterium
AGGCCTCACCACCCTGGGGTAAGGGCAGGAGCGGGGCCGAGCCTGTGGCGGCGGCGGGTGCGGATGAGTCGCTGGCCGCAGCTGGTGGCGGTGCATCGCAACCGCAAGCGCTATCTCCGCAGCAGGCATTGGGTGCGGCCGCTGCCGGTGCCGGGGTCTCACAGCCACAGGTGCTGGCGCAGCAGGGACCGGCAGCAGCGGCGGAGTCCGCCGGGGCCGGTCGGGCCGGGCGCGGCAGGGTCGCCCATTGCGCCGCCTGACTGGTCCGGGCGCTGATGCGACCGGTGGAATGGGCGGCCACGGCCCGGGCGATGATCGCGGCGGCAATGCCAGCCTCGGCCAGGGCGGCGATGAAACGCTGGGCATCGTCTGGGCTCAGGGCCACCAACAGACCGCCGTTGGTCTCCGGACTGCACAGGACCGCAGCCTGGGCCGGGGCCAGGGCGTCCAGGTCCAGCAGGTCCTCGTCGATGGCCTCGCGGTTGCGCTCCAGGGCGCCTGGCAGGACCTCAGCCCGGGCCAGCTCGCGGACTCCGGGGAACAAGGGGATGGCATCGACGTCCAGATCCACCGCCACCTGGCTGCGGCGGACCATGTCAGCCAGATGACCGAGTAGGGAGAAACCGGTGACATCGGTGGCGGCATGGGCCCGGCAGGGCCCCAGCAGCATGCCGGCCTCACGATTGACCGTGGCCATGGCGCTGGTCACGGCGGCCACGCAACTGGCCTCGGCCCGGCCGATCTGGTGGCCAAAGCAGACGATGCCGCCGCCGATGGGTTTGGTCAGCACCAGCACATCACCGGGCTGGACCCCGTGATTGGCGATGATGCCGTCCAGAGGGGCGGTGCCCAGAACGGCGAAGCCGGCTTTGGGTTCGTCATCGTTGATGCTATGGCCGCCGATCACCGGCACTCCGGCCTCGTGCATCACCTCCAGGCCGCCGGCGAGGATATCCTGCATCACCGAAGGCGGCAGATCATGGGCCGGAAACCCGATGATCGACAGGGCCGCCTGAGGCGTGGCCCCCATGGCATAGATGTCGCTCAGGCTGTTGGCGGCGGCAATGCGACCGAAGGTATGGGGATCGTCCACTGCCGGAGAGAACACGTCCACGGTCAGCACGCTGCCCAGGCCCGGTTCCAGCTCGATGACCCCGGCATCGTCTCCGGCTGCACTGCCGATGTGCACCCGGGCGTCCTCGTGCATCGGCAGCCCCTGCAGCACCTCCTCCAGCACCGCCTTGCCGATCTTGGAGGCGCACCCGGGATTGCGCACCAGCTCGGTGAGGCGCACCGGCCCCTGGGCCGGTGGCCGCCGTTCACCGGCACAGGCACAGATGTTGTCAGCGGTGAACTCGGGACAGGGACAGGGCTTGGCCGGAGCGCAGATGCAATGCCCCAGGGCCATCGAACGCTGCATGATACGTCGGCGCCGTTCACGTTGTTCGGGGGTCATGATGGGGCCTCCTTATCTGGTCAATGGAATTGCACGCAGGAACCACTAAACATCAAGAAATTGTGCCACTGCACTATGGTTTTTTTTCATTCGCGAGATTCGCGCGATTCGTAGTTGAAAAATCTGATCACTCGTAACTATTTATACCCTATCACAATGGACCTGCGCACAGCAACTTCGCCATCCTCGAAATTGAACTGATCACGAACAATCCAGGCCTGTAGCCAGAGTTTCTCTTGTGTTTGTCGATAGGAATGGGAATGGCGAACGGTTATAGGAATTTGGACTACGAATCTCGCGAATTTCGCGAATAAAATCAAATCGATTTTGGTATTTTCGTGGTTGATTCCACCCTTTGGATCTCTGGGCCTGCGTGCCTCCGTGAGAAACATGATCATCCATCATGCCGCCGCCAGCAGGGCGGCGCCGATGGCGCCGGTGTACAGGGCCTGGGGGCAGCAGGCGACGGGGCGGTGGAGGCGATCGGTCAGGGCCCGGTCCATGCCGGGGATGAGGGCCACGCCGCCGGTCAGGACCACCGGATCGCGCAGCAGGCGGCCGGCCATGGCCGCGACCCGCTCGGCCACCGCCCGTTGGACCCCGACCATGATCGCCGGGGCCGGAACCCCGCTGGCCAGTAGGCCGACGATCTCGGTCTCGGCGAAGACCACGCACATGCTACTGATGGTCACCGGAGCCAGATCGGCGGCAGCAGCCAGGACCGGCTCCAGGTCGCTGAGGTCGGCCTCCAGATGGACCGCCACCAGCTCCAGGAAGCGCCCGGTCCCGGCGGCGCAGCGATCATTCATCACGAAGTCACGGACCCTGCCCCCTTCATCCAGGGCGATGGCCTTGGCGTCCTGACCACCGATCTCGATGATGCTGGCCGCCTGGGGCAGCAGATGGGCGACCCCGGCGGCATGACAGGTGATCTCGGTCACCTGACGGCTGGCGCTGCGCAGCAGGCGGCGGGCATAGCCGGTGGCCACGGTGGCGCTGATGGCGGCCGGATCGACCCCGGCCTCGGCGGCCACCGTATCGCGCAGGTCCAGGGCCAGGCGTTCCTGGGCCAAACCCTGGTCACGACAGCCGGTGGCCAGGATGCGACCGGCGGCCTGGTCGTACAGGGCCACCTTGATGGTCCGTGAACCGCCGTCGATGCCGCAGGTGATCATCGCCGGGGCTCCACCGCCCGACGGGCCCGGGCGGTCTCCAGCAGGGCTTCGATGCGGGTACGCAGGGCCGAATCCAGACTATCGCTCATCACCGGCACTTCTATCTCCACGGTGGGGATGTCCAGCGCCGACCGCACAGCCGCCGCGATATGGCCCCCTTCGTAGGCACAATGGCTGGCCCCGGGGATGCGGCTGACCACCGCCGCCTCGACCCCCTGGCGGCGGGCCTGATCGACCACCAGGGCGGCGCGGTCGCGGCTGGAGCCGACCATCGGGTCGGCCAGGGCGTTGGCGGCCAGGGCGGTGAAGGGTGGCTGGTCCTCGGCGATGTCCTCCAGGCTGTGGGTGAACAGGAAATCGCTGGCGCAGATCCGGCCCCCGGCCTCCTCGACCAGGCCGATGGCCCGCAGATCAGCCACCGGGTTGACCCACAGCACCCGCACCGCCTCGGCCGGGCCGTAGCCGGCCCCGGCCGCCACGCGCTGCCGGGCCAGGGCCAGCAGATCATCCAGGACCACGGCACACAGGGCGCGATCGCTGCAGAAATGGATAGCCAGCATCTCGACGATCAGCATCTCCAGGGCCGGCAGGGGTGGC
>SLQH01000348.1 GCA_007131555.1 Planctomycetota bacterium
GGCAGGACCAGGCCCTTCCTACGGGGCCGGCCACTTGGGTTACACCGGCATTCTGCCGATGGGAGGCCGTCGTCAATTTTAACAATCTGTGGGACGCTTCCCGATTTTGGCATGCCGTGCATTAGGGTCGAACAGTAAAATGTTTCAGCCGTGTGGGTAGGACCGAGGAGCGGGCAAGATCAAGGCCATGAATTATGTCGCCAACCCCAGGAGTGTACGATGATGGGGCCCGGCATGTGGCTGGATCTGCCTGTGCAGGAGTCATGTCGGCACGGCACTTGGCAGGGGAAAGAAGACCGTGTCCAGTGCTGCTAGAATCGTTTATGATATCAACAAGCGTAGGGGTCGGCGGTGGTGCATTCCGGCAATGGGCTCAGAAATGGGGTTGGGAGTCTGCTTCTTACAGGCTCCTACAGTCGGATGAAGGTTTATCCTGCGCAGTCCTTGAAAGCGGCAGCGAGGCGTTCGAGGAGGATGTCGATCTCGTCAGCGCTGATGATCAGGGGTGGGGCCAGACGGAGGACATTGTTGCCGGCGGTGCCGCAGATCAGGCCGTGGCCGAGGGCGGCCTTGACGACCGGCAGGGGGTCCTTGGCCAGCTGTACGCCCCACAGCAGGCCGCGACCGCGGATGTCCTGGGCCTGATCGCCGCAGATACGATGCAGGCCGTCGTGCAATTGCTGTCCTCGGGCATTGATTGCGTCCAGGAAGCCAGGGGCGCTGATGGTGCGCATGACTGCAGCGCCGGCAGCGCAGGCAAGGTGGTTGCCGCCAAAGGTTGAGCCATGGCTGCCGGGAATCAGCAGGTCGGCGACGGCGGCGGTGGCCGCCACGGCTCCGATTGGCACCCCGCCGCCGAGGCCTTTGGCCAGGGTCATGATGTCGGGATGGACGGGGGTCCATTGATGGGCGAAGAGTTGTCCGCAGCGACCGCAGCCGGTCTGGACTTCATCGGCGACCCACAGGGCCTGGTGGCGATCACACAGTGCCCTGACCTGCGGCAGGTAGTCATCCGGTGGCAGGTTGATGCCGCTTTCACCCTGGATCGGCTCAAGGAAGACCCCGGCCACCCGATCGTCCATGGTGGCGGCCAGGGCGGCGCTGTCGCCGTAGGGGACGTATTCGATCGGCAGCAGGGGGGCGAAGCCGTCCTGATGGCGGGGATTGCAGGTCAGCGACAGGGCTCCCATGGTGCGGCCGTGGAAGGAGCCGGTGGCCGACAGGATGCGGGTCTTGTGGCCACCATGGACCCGATTGCCCCATAGCCGCAGCAGCTTGTAGGCAGCCTCGTTGGCCTCAGCGCCTGAGTTGCAGAAGAAGACCTTGTCGGCGAAGGATCCGGCGCACAGCAGTGCCGCCAGTTCCTCCTGAGGGCCGATGTGGAAGTAGTTGGAGGTATGGATGAGGCGCTCAGCCTGGCTGCTAATGGCCTCGACCAGGGCCGGATGGCCATGGCCGAGGCTGTTGACGGCAATGCCGGCGAGGCCGTCAAGCAGGCGGTGGCCATCGCCATCAATCAGCCAACAGCCTTCGCCACGCACCGGGCGCAGATCGAAGCGGCCGTAGTTGGCCACCAGGTGGGGGTGGGAAGGGATGGGGGCAAGAGGGGGCTTGGCATGGCTCATGGCAGGATTGTGTCGATCAGGGCCGGCTCGCAAGGCCGGGTGGCTTGACCGTGCCTGGACGGGCCATAGCATCCTTCCCCCACCTCTTTGCGGTACACTGGAGGCTCCATGGCCCAGATCACCTTGTCGCCCACCATCGCTGCCATCGTTGCCAACGACACTCCATCGTTGGCCGAGGTGCGCCTGTTGCGGTGCATCGCTGAGCAGAGTGCCCATGTCTATAAGGCCCTGAGCGACCTCAATGCCAAGCAACAAGGTGCCAAGGCCAGCATCCGCAAGGCGGTGCTGGCGTATGCCCTTGATTGCAGCGCTGACGCCGAGGACTTCCTGGAGTCGTCATCTGATCCCTATGCCAAGGCCATCCTGGGCATGGTCTATGCCGCTGTCGACCTGCATGACGAAGCCAAGGCCTGCTTTGCGGCGGCTGGTGATGATGTGCCAGGAGCCCGCGCCGAATTGGTCCGGAGCTTGATCGCCGCCGGTGATCTGGAGGCGGCAGAACGTGAGCTGGCCGCCCTGGAAGAGGTCGACCGTCCCCATTCCCTGCTCTCCGGCTTCATCTACGAACAGCGTAATGAGGTCGAGCGGGCCATCGCCAGCTTTGAGGCGGCGGTGGAAGAGGAAGAGTACAACATTGAGGCGGTGTTCCGCTTGGCCGTCTTGCTCGACCGCATCGGCGATGATGACATGGCCATGGAGCAGTACACGGCCTGTGCCGATGCCGATCCCAACTTCATTCCTGGGGTCCTCAATCTGGGCATCCTTTACGAGGAGCGCGGCGAGTCCAACGCGGCCATTGACTGCTTCCGGCAGGTGCTGGCCCACAACCCCGACAATCGTCGGGCCAAGCTGCTGATGCGCGATTCGGCGGCCTCGCGGACCATGTACTATGACGAGAAGGAAGAGCGCGACCGCGAGCAGATGCAGAAGATTCTCAAGACTTCGGTCAATGACTTCGAATTGTCGGTGCGTTCGCGCAACTGCTTGGCCAAGATGAACATCTTCACCCTTGGTGATCTGATCAGCATCACCGAGCACGAGATGCTCAACTACAAGAACTTTGGTGAGACCTCCTTGAAGGAGGTCCGTGAGATGCTTGATGCCCGCGGTCTGCGTCTGGGCATGTTGCGTGAGGATGACGACATCGTGCCATCCAAGTCCGACCAGAAGATGCTGGTCGAGCCGATCGAGAAGCTGGAACTGACTCCTCATGCCGCCCAGGTCATGGAGGATGCCGGAGCCAAGCGTATTGGCGATATCGTCCAGTTCAGCGATCTGGAGCTCTATCGCCTGCCTGGTTCCGGCCAGAGTGTGGTCCAAGAGATCTACACGGCTCTGGGAGCCTTCGGGCTGCGCCTGTCACGGCCGGAAATCCGCTGAACATCCGTTGATCCGGCGGCAGCGTCTGCCGCCAGGTCTCGGCCTGGGATCAATGACCCTCAATCCGGCTGTCGACCTGTGACTTGCGCCTGTAGGGTTGCTGTACAAGGCGATAGAGACAGATTCGGGCTTTCACCCAGAAGGTGAGCCGATTCTGGCTGCGTATATCCGCTTGCAATAGCAACCCTATAGCCCCAAGCCGCACTGCCGTTTTTAGGGTCA
>SLQH01000069.1 GCA_007131555.1 Planctomycetota bacterium
ACATCATCGGCCACTGCGTTCCTGCCGACGCCAGCGCCCTGGGCTCAGGCCGGTGCGGTGGCGGAAATCGCGGCTGAAGGAGGCGACGCTGGCGTGACCGACGGTGGTGGCGATCCGCCGCCGATGAAGACAGCCTGTGGTTTTCAAGCTCACTTGTCCCAGGGCAGGGTCCGCACCACGTTGCTGTCCAGTAGCCGCTGGTCCTCGTCTCCGGGCCCCTTGTAAGTGACGATCAGGCCGGCCCCACCGCCGCCTTGCATCCAGTCGACCCGGACCCGGTAGAGGGTGTTGGCGGTCAGGTCGATGGTGCCGCTGCGGACCTGCATGCCATGCATGCCCCAGTTGTCGACCACCATCTCGTCGTTGATCCAGAGGCGGCTGCCGTCATCGGAATTGGTAAAGAAGGTGTAGGTGCCGGACTGTGGGGCCAGGAAATCACCGGTGAAACGCCCCGATATCCATTCCCGTCGACCGGTCTCATCGACCAGGGGAATGTAGCTCAGATTCGGCCAGTTGAGGACCGTCTCGATGCTGCGCCACTCGTGCGGACCTTCGAGTTCGTGGTTGTGGAACCATTCGGCCCGGAAGCCGGGTATGCCCAGTCCGGCTCGGGCGGCATGCCCCAGGGACCAGGCCACAAGGGGAGCATCGCCGGATTCGAAGGCCTGCTTTATATGGCCATGCATTCGTTCGGAGGTGCCGGCACCGAGGCGCTGGTCCACGGTGTCGTCATCGCCAATGGCCAGAACGATGTCGATCAGATGGCGGCGGATGGCCCCGGTCTGCTGCGGGATCATGTTTGCCAGATCACGCAGAGCCTCAGCGTCGATGTCCGGTGTCATGGCGACCATGGCGTCGCGCAGTTTTTCTCCCAGATCCTGTTCCTCAGCGGATTGTTCGCTGGCGAGCAGGCGCTCGAGCAGTGCGGGAAAGGCGGGTGCTTCATCAAGGATCACCAGCAGGGTGGCGGCTTGATCAGCCAGGGCAGGCGGGCCGCTACGTACGGCCTGGGTGAGCAGGATGCGTCCGGCCGGTCCGCTATCGAGCAGCATGCGGCGCCCACGGCGCTGTTCGATGCTGCTGCCTTCCAGCAGTTCCAGGGCTGACCTGGCCTGTACTGCCTGCCGTTCCAGGCGCCGTAAGGTTTGGACGCGTTGGTCCAAGGTGTCCCGACCGTTGCCGGTGGCGACGGCAGCCTGCTCCTGGGCCAGTCGTCGTGCCTCAGTGAACTGTCCCGTGGCGACCAGGGCGTCGATGTCGGCCATGGTCTGGGCGATCTCTTGCGGAACGGCGCTTGGCTCGGCTCTGGGCGTGGTGGGGTGAGGGTCAGCCGTGACCTCGTCCGGCGCTTCGCCTGCGGGCGGTTCTTCATGGGCTGGCTCGGCTTGTGGATCAGCCGGGCTGTCGACCGGAGTGGGCGGGGCCTGGTCCGTCTCGGGGGCCAATGCATCCTGCTGACCACAGCTGGATATCAGCAGGGTAAAACCAATCATCACACAGAGCATGAAACGCCACATCTTCTGTCTCCAAGGCTGTGCTGTCATGGCCGCAGTCTAGGCTTGATTCTGAAGCGGCAAGGGCGGTGGTAGCGGCTTGAGTCGGTGTCGACCTCCCCCGACCCGGATGGTCCCGGCCTGATTGACAATCAGGCGACCCTCTAGACAACGGTTCCTACGCATGAACGTGACAGACGTTGTCACAGAAGGGGGAGGGGACAGTGCGTCGCACGCTGCAGATCGCCACTGATGCCCGTGAGGGGCTCCATGACATCACCGAGGCCGTGTCCAGGGTGGTTGCCGAGTCAGCCATCGATGAGGGCTTGGTCAATGTCTACGTGCGAGGGGCCACCGCTGGCATCATGATCCAGGAGAACTGGGACGATAGCGTGCAGCGTGATGTCATCGATCTGCTCGCCCGGACCATTCCTCGCGGCATCTGGAAGCACGACCGTCAGGACGGCAATGGTGATGCCCATCTCAAGGCCGGTCTGGTCGGGCCGTCGGTCACCATCCCGATCGCTGCTGGCCGTCTGTTGACGTCCACTTGGCAGAACGTCTTTCTCTGTGAGTTCGATGGCCCTCGAAGCCAGCGTGAGGTGGTGCTCACCCTATGGGGTACTGCATAGCCTTCAGGCCGGATCAATGATCAGATAGACGATCTTGGCATTGCGGGCATCATCACCAGGCTTGATCACGATCTGCCCATTGGTCACGGTGAGGGTGAACTCGTGGGTCATGAAGTTGTTGCCGCCGCTGGTATCTTCCAATCGCAGATCGTTGATCAGGAGATGGCATACTTGATCGGTATGGCTGGGGTCTCCGGTGACCAGGGTGATCTGGAAGCGTCCGTTGGGGACATCGATGCTCCAGGCGCCATTGCGGAAGTGGGTCATGGTGGCGTAGCGGATGTCGTCGGGGCGGGAACGGTGTCGGGCTTGGTCGGAATTGTCCCGTTCCCACCCGAAGCGCATGTCATCGACGGTGTGGGTGACCAGGCCGTAATCGGCAACGTAGCCATCAGGAGTTGGCGCATCCTCGGTCTGGAAATTGATCCGTGCCTGGAACAGGGACAGACCGACCATGTCGGAGACTGACAAGGCCCAGGCCCGGAGTTGATCATCGCCGGCCTCGTAGGCCTGTTCGACATATGTTTTCAGAAGCTGGGCCGTGGCATCTGTCCACTGCTGATCGTGTTCAGGATCGGCCATGGCGGCGCTGAGGATCTCCACCAGGGCCGGGAATCGCTGATCACGGTCCTGACGGATCAGATCGGGCAGGCCAGCGAGTTGTTGCTGGTCAAGTCGAGGAGCCATGGCGACCATGGCCTCATGCAGCCTGTCTCTGAGATCCTGTTCTTGGGGGTCATCGATGCCTGTCATGTAGCGCTCAAGAAGTGCTGGGAAGGCGGAGACGGCGTCCAGGACTACCAACAGGGTGATGGCTTCATCGGCCAGACCGCGATTGGCCTCGCGCACGGCCTGGGTGAGCAGGATGCAACCGGCCTTGCCACCGTCGAGCAGTTCGCGGCGGCCCCGGCGCTGTTCAATGGCATTGCCTTCCAGCAGCTCAATGGCAGTTCGGGCCTGATTTCCTTGTTGTTCGAGACGTCGCAGAGAGATGAGGCGGGCATCCAGGTATTCCTGAGCATCTCCGTCTGTGACGGCGGCCTGTTCTTGGGCCAGCATGCGGGCCTCGGTAAACTGGCCGGTTGAGACCAGGGTGTCAATG
>SLQH01000229.1 GCA_007131555.1 Planctomycetota bacterium
GACCGCTTCCTGTTCCTGCGCCGCCGTCTGGGCATCGAAGGCGGCCTAGCCCGGCGCCTTGATTCCCCCTTCGACTACGCCACCCAGGCCCGCCTGCTGGTCAACCGCAGCCCCCTGGACCCCAACAGCAGCCGCTACGAACAGGCCCTGGCCCAATGGCTGGGCGACTTCCTCGATCAAGCCGAAGGCGGCACCTTCATCCTCTTCACCAGCTACCGCCAGCTCAACGCCGTCCACGACCTGGTCCGCCCCCGCCTCGACCGGGCCGACCGCTTCGTGTTGCGTCAGGGCGACCGCTTGGAGCGGCGGCAGATGCTGGAACTCTTCAAGCAGGTCGGCAATGGCATCCTGTTCGGCACCGCCAGCTTCTGGGAAGGCGTTGACGTCCAGGGCTCAGCCCTGAGCAACGTCATCATCACCAAGCTGCCCTTCGAGATGCCGACCCATCCCCTGATCGAGGCCCGCCTCCAGGAGATCAAGGCCGGCGGCGGCAACCCCTTCATGGAACGCAGCGTCCCCGAAGCCATCCTCCGCCTCAAGCAGGGCGTCGGCCGCCTGATCCGCACTCGCGCCGACCGTGGCACCGTGGTCATCTGCGACCACCGGGTAACCACCGCCCGCTACGGCCGCTACTTCATCCGCGCCCTGCCGCCGATGCCGACGACGTATTTTGAGCTGATGGGTGGATGACGCTCATTGATGCAGATGCATGCACCTCGGTCTGACAGGTTATTGACCAAGAGGTGGGCATTCATGATGACAGGTGAATCGCACACTGACCTTATTGCGCGAACACCATATCGTGCATTGTCGTGTGCAAAGGGCGACAAGACATCAAGCACATGAAACCCCAAAGGACCACTGTTTCAACACGCTGTCAGGTACAATGGTGTTGTGTTAAGAATCTCTCAACACAGGCCCTTGCCACATTCCTGCCATTGGTCATATGTGCTCATCTGAAGAACACTTGGTTCTAGATAAAGGGCGCCATCTCAGATCAAGGTGGAATTAAGATCGCGTGGGCGTGACGCCCATATGCTGCACCCAGCTGCGCCTATCATCGACCTCCCGTCAGTTGCAGAGGACCTATGGATACCTGCCAACCTTCCTGTCGACCACGCTCTCGTCTGCTGACCGCCGCCACGGTGATTGCTCTGGTCTACCTGTTGATCCTGGCTGTCGGCATGATGAGCAGTGGCTTCTCCGGCGCTGCCGGCGGTCAAGCGGCTGCAGCCCGTCTGCTGGAGCACTGGTGCCGCAACCCCATGGCGGCCCTGATGATCGGCATCTTCGCCACGGCTCTGGTCCAGTCTTCAAGCACCGTCACCTCGATTGTCGTCGGTCTGGTGGCCAGCGGGTTGCCGGTCGGCTTTGCCATCCCCATCATCCTCGGAGCAAATATCGGCACGGCGATCACCAGCACCCTGGTCAGCATGACCTTCATCACCCGGCCCCAGGAATTCCACCGCGCCTTTGCCGCCTCAACCGTCCACAGCATCTTCAATGTCATGGCTGCGGTCCTGTTCCTGGTTGTTGAACTGGTGATCGCCTGGGTCAGCCCTTCCGGCCAGGGACCGCTGGCCATGCTCTCGGACATGCTCACACGCTTTCTGCTGGGCGGCGCCGACGTCGCTGACGGCATCAAAAGCGCCAATTTCATCAAGCCCCTGATAGATCCGGTCGTCGCCCTGTTCTACCATCCTCGGTCCGGCTCCGGCCTGCTGATCACCCTCTTCGGGGTACGCTGGGGCGGAGTGGTGCTGTCACTGGCGGCCCTGGGCCTGATCTTCACCAGCATCATCCGTTTGGGGTCCATCCTCAAGGCCAACCTGATCGGGCGGGCTGAGCGGCTGTTCAATACCGCCATCGGCCGTGGTCCGGTGACCGGTATGGCTTCGGGAGCGATCATGACCATCCTGGTCCAGAGCTCCTCGACCACCACCAGCCTGATCATCCCTATGGCTGGGGCTGGCGTGGTACGCATGGAAAAAGTCTTTCCATTCACCTTGGGAGCGAACATCGGCACCACTGTCACCGGCCTCCTGGCATCAATGGCCGGCGGTGAAAACCCAGACCTATCGCACGCCGCGCTCCAGATCGCCTTGATCCATACCCTGTTCAACATCCTGGGCGTCGTCGTCATCTACGGCCTGCCCTTTTTACGTATCCTGCCTATCAGAAGCGCCCGTTATCTGGCTGAAGTCTGTACCCGTCGTCGATCTCTGGCCTTCGTCTATCTGATCGGATTGTATTTCGTACTGCCATTGATATTGTTGGCGATCAGCGCGTTGCTGACACCCTCCGCCACCAGTGATATTGAGCCATCGCCCGCCCTTGAATACCATGACCCGCACCAGCCGCCCGAGGAGTGACCGACAATGTTTGACATCATCAAGACCCTGTTCAGCCAACAACAACCCGGCCTGCTGGCCGAAGCCCACAGCCTGTTCGTGGACATGCTCGACGAAGCCGGGGTGATACTCGATGAAGGAATGCCCCACCTGCTCTCACCGGACATGCCCAGCGACATGCTGACCAAAGCCCGGGCCATAGACAAGCAGAGCAACCGTCAGGAACGCGAGATCCGCAAGCGCTTGGTGGAATATCTGGCCTTCGCCCCAACCCACGCGCCCCTCGGACTGGTATTGATGAGCGCCGCCAAGGACGCCGAGCGACTGATCGACGAATGCCGGGGACTGCTGTCCCTCAGCACCGATATCACCAGTCCGATCCCTGACAGCTACCGTCAGACAATCAGCGAACGCACTGCGACCATACACACCCTCATTGCCCAGACCCGCAAAGCCTGGGCCGACAACGACCGCAAACAGGCCCTGGAGTTGGTAGAGGGCGAAAAGCCCTTCCTGACCGCCATCGACGCGGTTCAGAATCATATCATGGACGACGCCTCGCTCGACCTGCGTCAGGGCGTGATCATCATCCAGGCCCTGCTGGGCATCAAACGCCTCCGCGCCCACCTGGCCAACATCGCCAGCACCGTGATCATGCCCCTGCATCGCATAGACTTCGCCAAACGCAAGTTCGTGGAAGAGGCTCGACGCGAAATCGACGCTGAAGCCGGCCGCGACCTGGACTGACCCTAAAAACGGCAGTGCGGCTTGGGGCTATAGGGTTGCTATTGCAAGCGGATATACGCAGCCAGAATCGGCTCACCTTCTGGGTGAAAGCCCGAATCTGTCTCTATCGCCTTGTACA
>SLQH01000045.1 GCA_007131555.1 Planctomycetota bacterium
GCCTGTAAGGAATAGACTGACACGTCGCCTGGCTTGGCCTTTTCGGCCCCGATTCCGCCGAAAAACCTCACCATAGCTACGGCTATGACTGCGGTTTTCGACGAAATCGGGACTCGAAAATGCACTGCGCCATGCTCGGTCGCTATCCCTTACAGACTCCTAGTAGGGCATTGCCGCTCAGGTCCCCGGTTCACGGTCGCGTCGATAGCGACCGGGGCTGATGCCGAGGTGGCGCTTGAAGACCCGGTGGAAATGGGCCAGATCATTGAAACCGCTGGCCAGGGCCACGCTGGTGATGGGGGCATCACTGCTGCGCAGCAGTTCGGTGGCGCTGCGCAGGCGGGTCTCGATGAGCAGCTCAGTCCAGCTGCGGCCGGTGGCCTCACGCACAGCATGGGCGGCCCGGTCCTTGCTGAGATGCAGGGCCTGGGCCAGATCGCCCAGGGTCAGGGCTGCAGTGTGGTGCCGAGCGATGAAGGTCTGGATCTGATGGGCCCGGGATTGCGGCTGGTCGGTCGGGCCCGGACGCCGGTCCTCCAGCCACAGGCGCAGACGTGCCGCCAGTTGGCGCAGACCCTCCAACAGCAGGGCGGCCTGCTCGCCGGAGCAGGGGGGCAGTTGGCGGGCTGGGGCATCCTGCTGCCGGGCGTCAGGGTCTGGGGTCAGGTCGGCTCCGGCCTGGCGTTGCCCAGCGAACAGGATGACCAGGGGTCGGCGGCCGTCGAGGATCGGCATCATCCATTCCACCATGCCGGCATGGCAGCGGTGGATCCGCCCCTCAGGCCAACGGTAGGCCTGGGGACGCAGGTCGGTGACCTCGAAGGCGTAGCAGCGGTCGGTCAGCACGGTCTGCTTGACGGCGATGCACGGCCCATGGCAATGGAAGGCCCGGGACGGGTGCAGGACCGCCGCCAGGCGTCCACCGTCAAGATCGTGGACGCAGACGTTAAGTCCGCTCCAGGCCTCATAGCAGCGGATCGCCTGTTCCGGGATGGCATGGATGGCCGTCATGGCCGACAGGGTAGCATGTCGCGCCATGTTGTCAGCATGGCCGGCAAGGCATCGACAGCGGACCAGCCGTACACTGTTGATCCACCCCCCACGAGGACCTGCCATGAGCACCTTCGACCTGCATCGTCAACTGCCCGCCGATGATCCCTGGGATCTGGTCGTGGCCGGCGGCGGCCCAGCCGGCTGTTGCGCCGCCCTGGCCGCCGCCCGGATGGGCCTGCGGGTGCTGCTGGTAGAGGCCACCGGCTGCCTGGGCGGCATGGGGACCGCCGGCCTGGTCTGCGCTTTTGACCCGATGGCCAACGGCGAGACCCAGCTGGTGCGCGGCATCATGGGCGAGATCGTCGAGGAGTTGCATCGGCGCGGTCAGCTGGGGCCCTTCGTCACCCCCGACAACTGGCAGCGGCGCTATCATTGCTGGACTGCCTTCCATCCTGAAGGGCTCAAGCAACTGCTCGACGATCTGATGCTGGCGGCCGGGGTCGAGGTCCGGTTCTTCACCCGGGTCTGTGCAGCGCAGGTTGACCAGCGGACGGTCCAGGGCCTGATCTGCGCCGATGTCGAGGGCTTGCGCTATGTCCCCGCCCGGGCGGTGGTCGATGCCACCGGCGATGCCGCGGTGGCCGCCCAGTGCGGAGCCGATCATCGTCAGGCCGGTCGTGACACCCCCCACATCATGCCCGCGACCATGACCATGCTGCTGTGCGACATCCATTGGGAGGAATGCGGTCAGGACCGGCAGTATGCCGAGCAGCACCGGTTGTTCCTCAAGGCCATTGAGGAGGGACATTTCACCTTGCGCGATCGTCAGATGGCCGGCGGTCTGGATCCTGTCGGGCCACATCTCGGCTACCTCAATTCCGGCCATATCTTCGAACTTGATGCCACCAGCACCCGGAGTCTGTCGGCTGGCATGATGGAGGGCCGGCGACGACTGCATGAGTTCGTCAACTTCTACCGTCGCTATGTTCCCTGGGGTCGGGATGCGGCCCTGGCCTGCACCGGAGCCCTGCTGGGGGTGCGCGAATCGCGCCGGGTGGTCGGCGAGGTCGAACTGACCGGCGAGGACATCCTCGCCCGCCGCCAGTTCCCGGATCAGATCGGGGTCTTCAACAAGTTCATCGATATCCATCCCTATGATTGCAGCGACGAGGAATGGGAGCGCTTTGTCGATCAGAAGGACCATAGCGGCCGGATCGGTCCGGGTGAGTGCTTCGGCCTGCCCTATGGCATGATCGTGGCCCGTGGCTGGCGCAACCTGTGGGTGGCTGGCCGTTGCGCCTCGACTGATGTCCCGGCCCAGGGTTCGGTGCGGGTGATGCCGGCCGCCGGCATGATGGGCCAGGCGGCCGGGGTGGCAGCCGCCCTGGCCCTGGCCGCCGCCGTTCCGGCGGCGGCAGTGGATCGCCCGGCCCTGCTCGCCGCCCTGCGCGACCAGGGGGCCTATCTGCCGCAGGCGGAGTGAGCCTGACCGCCCCGGTCGAGGATCTGTTGACCCAGACGAGGCACCAGGATGCACTGGACCTGGCCCCGGACGCCGTGGCCCTGCTGCGGCGGGCTTGCGTAGGCGGCAATGGTCACGAACATGACGGCTATGGCCACGGCATGGATCTCAGCGACGGGCAATGCCCTGCTGCCCGGTAGCGGGCTGGTGGCCCGGGACCGGCTGGCCTGTGGCCTGCCCTTGTTGGTGCTGACGGTCCTGATCCTGGGCCTGTGGCCCCTGACCGGCCTGCTGGCGACCGCCACCCTGGCCAGCCGTCTGCGTCTGGGTCTGGCCCTGGCCTACGGCATCCTGGCCCTGGTGGCCAGCCTCGCCTGGTGGCTGTGGGAGCACCCCCGGCCGATGCAGCCCCGGCTGGCGGCCGAGCTCAGTCGGGCCGCATCACGGGCCTACCTACGCGGTGAACTGGATGAGGCCTGGCGACTGGCCATCCAGCTCTGCCGCTGCGCCCGTGACATCCCCGGTGCCTGGCAGTTGCGCCACCTGATCGCCACCGCCCGCAAGGATCAGCGCGCCGCCGCTGTTGCCCAGCGGCGCTGGCAGCGGCTCCAGGAACGTTTGGCAGACAGCCCCTGAGCCTAGTGTGGTGACCCATAAATAGCTCCCATAAGTCTTCGCCTCGCATGGCATCTGCTTCGTTGCGCTCCGCTCACAATAGCGCTGCTATTGCTCCGCTTCGCGACGCCTCGCATCTGCCACA
>SLQH01000062.1 GCA_007131555.1 Planctomycetota bacterium
ACGCGGGCCAAGTAGTAGCGCCGGCTTTAGCCGGCACGGATGGTGGGCTTCAGCCCGCCGTTCCACTACCAAACACCAGATCCCACCAACAATCACCCACGGCATCCGTCCATCAGCCTCCAGCTCCATCCGTAACCACCGCCCATCACAAACCTATCACGGAGCACCGGGCCTTGGCCCGCGTGCAGACGCGTGGTTCCCATGCTTTCGTCAAGCGTCAGCCCGGACGTCGCCATGATGGCCGTCATACGGCCTGTGGATCCCCCAACTCGTGATCATTCACGGCGATGATGACCGCAAGCGCATTGCTACATGGTGCCGCCGCCCCGGCCTATACCCATCTCAAACATATCCGCCCGCCAATGTACGCGGGCCAAGGCCCGGTACTCCGGGTCATAATGCGGTCCTGGCCACGGCCTTTTCGGTCTTGATGTCGCCGATGATTCCCTGCGCCATGCTCGATCGTGATCCCGGACAAGCTCTTGGAGGGCAGATAAAGCCCCGCTCAGCCAAGGGATGCGTCTTGCCCGCTGCCTGATGCGGCCAAGATCGTCGGGCATGGATACTGATCTGCACTTCATGCAACTGGCCCTGGCTGAGGCCCGGCGGGCGGCCGCCCAGGGTGAGGTGCCGATCGGGGCGGTGGTTGTGCGTGCGGGGGAGGTGCTGGCGCGGGCCGGCAATGCCCGTGAGGCGGCCAGGGATCCGACCGCCCATGCCGAGATCCTGGCCTTGCGGGCGGCGGCCCAGGCGATCGGCGGTTGGCGTCTGAACGACTGTGATCTGTACTGCACCATCGAGCCCTGTCCGATGTGCCTGGGGGCCTGCCTCAATGCCCGCATCAGCCGGGTGGTGTATGGCGCCCGCGAGCCCAAGGCCGGGGCCTGTGGCAGTGTCGTCGATCTATCGGCTCCCAGCGGCTTCAACCATCGTCTGGAGGTGCTCGGCGGGGTCGCGGCCGAGGACTGTGCGGCCCTCATGCGCAGCTTCTTTGCCAGCCGTCGCCGCCCGGTGGCCGGGGTGGATGATGTCTGAGGCGGGACCCTCAGCCGATCTGGAGCTGCGTTTCCTGCCCGGTATCGGGCCTTTGCGGGCGGCGGCCCTGGCCGCCTGCGGTCTGCATACGGTCTGGGACCTGTTGCACTGGCCGCCCCAGTATTGTGGTGAGGCTCCGGATGAGATCAGCGCCGGACCGCTGCCGCGGGGTCGGCCGGTCCAGGTCCGGGCTCAGGTCCTGCGCCTGGTCAATCCCCAGCGAGGCTGGCGGGGGCGGACCAGTTTCGAGGTCCATCTGCGGCGGGCCGACGGCAGTCCCCTGCGAGCCCGCTTCTTCAATGCCGGCTATCTGCGCGACCGCCTCTGTCCCGGCGAGAGTTATCTGTTCGAGGGCCGCACTGACCCTCGTCTGGCCGGAGTGCTCAATCATCCCCGCTTCAGCCATTTGGTCCAGGGCCTAGCTGATGCTCGACCGGGCCGGCAGGGGGGTGAGGTCCGGTATCGTCTGCCGCCGGGTATCGGCGAGCAGACCCTGCGGCAGGCGGTGGGCCTGGCCCTTGAGCGTCATCTGGTGGCGGTGGCCGATCCGGCCGGCCTGCTGGCTGCGGATCAGTATCAGGCCCAGTTGCGGGCCATCCATCGCCCCGCCGACCAAGCCGCCTATGAAGCCGCCCGTCAGGTCCTGGCCGAACGGGAGTTGCTGGCCCTGGCCTGGTTGCTGCAACGGCGGCGGGCCCGCATCACCGGGCGGGTGGGGCGCAGTTGGCGCTGGGATGAGCAGATCCACGCCCGGGCCCTGGCCCGGCTGCCCTTCAGCCTGACGCCGGGCCAGGTGGCGGCCGGGGCCGAGATCCGGGCCGACATGCAAGCCGCCAGCCCGATGTACCGTCTGCTCCAGGGGGATGTCGGCAGCGGCAAGACGGCCCTGGCCCTGTTGGCCTGCTTGGCGGTCATTGCCGACCGGGCTCAGGCCATGATCCTGGCCCCCACCGCAGTCTTGGCCCAGCAGCATCATGACTTCTGCTGCCGTTGCCTGGCCGGCAGCCGGGTGCGGGTCGGCCTGCTGACCGGCGGCACCCCGGCCCGGGAACGCAGCGCCCTGCTGGCGGCCCTGGCCAGCGGCGAGCTGCATCTGCTCATCGGCACTCATGCCCTGCTGGAGGATCGGGTGGTGGTGGCCGACCTGGGCCTGGCGGTGATCGACGAGCAGCACAAGTTCGGAGTCGCCCAGCGGGCCCGGCTGGTGGCCAAAGCCCAGGTCGACGCCGGTCGTCCCCAGGTCGACCTGTTGATCCTCACCGCCACCCCGATTCCCCGCACCCTGGCCCTGACCCTGTTCGGCGACCTGGCAGTGTCACGCATTGCCGACAAGCCGCCCGGTCGGGCTCCGGTGCGCACTGAGGTCCGGCGTCTGCGCCCCGATGACCTGATCGCAGCTATCACCAGCGCCCTGGCGGCGGGTGGGCGGGCCTATGTCGTGACCCCGCTCAAGGACGAGAGCGAGAACCTGGCCGCGGCCGATGCCATGAGCGTGGCCGGTGCCCTGGTGGAGCACTTCGGGCCTGACACGGTCGGCCTGGTTCACGGCTCCCTGCGCGAGGAGGACAAGATCGCCGCCCTGCGCGCCTTCCGCGACGGCCACACCCGGATCCTGGTGGCGACCACGGTGATCGAGGTCGGGGTTGACGTCCCCGAGGCCAATCTGATGGCGGTCCTCGATGCCGAACGCTTCGGCCTGGCCCAGTTGCATCAGTTGCGGGGGCGCATCGGTCGGGGCCCCTTGCCTGGCCTATGCCAGCTCTACCACCGCAAGCCCCAGGGCGCCGACCGTCTTCAGGTCCTGGCAGGCAGCGACGACGGCCTGGATATCGCCCAGGCCGATCTTGATGAACGCGGACCGGGCGAGTTCCTTGGCACCCGCCAGCATGGCCTGCCGGTCCTGACCCTCGCCGACCTCAACCGCGATGCCCGAATCCTCGAACAGGCCCACAACCGCGTCCGCCAGGCCCTGGCCGCCGGCCACGACATGCCCCCCGACCTGGCCCGCTTCCTGCCTGATGACCATCGCGCCGAACTGCTCAGCGGCGGGTGATGTGTTTTAGCCTAAAGCCAGATTCAGGCTGACATCACCACGACAGACGGACCCGCTCCCGGAAGCGGGCCGGCGAGATGCCGACCACTCGCTTGAAGCTACGGCTGAAGCCATAGGGGTC
>SLQH01000464.1 GCA_007131555.1 Planctomycetota bacterium
CGGCTGTGACCTGGGGGCCGGGCTATGGTGGCAAGGCGGCGACGACACCCCGCAGATGCAGCCCCTGCCGACCGACGATTCCTGGCCCAAGTCCTGCATCGAACACTTCGCCCGCGTGTTGCACGGTGACCAGACCCTGTGCGCCACCCCTGAACAGGGACTGCTGACCCAGTGCCTGATCGCCTGCGCCTACGATAGCGCCCAGCAGCAGCGCAGCCTGCCCTTCACCCATATCGGAGAACGCGGATGACCTCCCCCACCCTGAACCTGACCACAGCCAGCGGCACCATCCGCATCGGCTATCGCAGCCCACAACTGGGACCGGCCCTGGATGCCGACGCCAAGATGCTCCTGGCCACCGCATGTGGGATGTCGGTGATCGAACCCCAATGCAATCAGCGCGAAATCACCAATCCGACCCAGGCCAGGGACTACGCCGCCGCCGCCCGCCGCCACAGCATCGCCGTTCCCAGCTTTGGCTGCGACCTACCTCTGCTGACCGAGGACCTGGCTGCCAATCAGGCCCAGCTGGACCAAGCCCTGGCCGTGGCTGAGCATCTGGGAGCCGGTCATTTCTTCACTCGCGTCCTGCTGCCGCCGCCAGAGATGCCCCAGCCCAGGGCCTGGGAGCGCCTGCGCCGTCATCTGCCGCCAGTGCTGGACCGCTGCCGGGCCGCCGGTCTGGACTGCGGCATCGAGGCTGATGGCGGCACCTTCATCACCAGCACCGAGCGCCTGTTGCACCTGCTCACCCTGGTGGACCACCCCGCCCTGGTTGCCAACTTCGATGCCTGCAACCTGTACCTGGGTGGCAGCGATCCGCTGGCAACTGTCGAAACGCTAGCGACCCGCATCCGCAACGGCCACATCAAGGACGGCATCTGGCATGCCGCCCGGCATGGCGAAGTGGCGATCGGCCAGGGCGAACTCGACTGGCACGCCCTATTGGGCAAACTGCGTCACCACGACCTCGCCGTCCCCCTGTTTATTGAGCACTGCAAGAGCCCGGAACAGGTGCGTGCAGCGGCCGAGCACCTGCGGCGATGCCTGGACGAATTGCAACTATAACACCTCGAACAACCTCCCCTGCGAGAGACAGGTCCTGTTGGTCTCAACGACAACAGCTTGCTACAAGCCCACCATGACGGGGCTGCCGGCCATGGCACCCGTTGGCAACGCGACCTGCCAGCGCTGACCGGCCTTGCTGAGGGTCAGGTGCCGGTCGCCGCCGGGGCGCAGGGGATCGGCGACCAGGAGGCGCTGGCGATCGGCCAAGACGATGGCCGGGCCGTCCACCGTGATATCGGCGATGGTCCCGGCGCTGCGAAAGACCGCCAATACGGTACCGTCGTGATCGGCGACCGCCTGCACCTGCGGGGTATTGGCCAGCACGGTGAAGCGGGCCAGGGGTGGCCGCCCATCGACCGCCTCCAGCACCGCCCAGGCCACGGCCGCATCATGGGGAGCGCGGCCCAGATCGGCCCGCATGCTGAGGACCTCGACGTGAACCGGATCATCGGCCTGGGAGGCATTGGCCCGCCGCCACGACCCCTGGCCCTGCCGAGCCTCCACCTCCCACCTGCCGTCGACGGCCAGCCAGGCCAGGCCATCATGGACCACCGCCTGGCCGGCCTGCAGCACCTGCCGGGCAACGAGCGGTCGGCCGTCATGGAGCACCGGCCCCGCCACCGGCATCACCGGACCGGTGCTCGACAGGGCCTGATCGGGATGGTTGATCCCGGCCAGCAGCACCACCAATCCCTGTTCGACCCCAAACCAGGCCTGGGCCGCACGGGTCTGGCCCCGGACCAGATCCCAGCCATGGACCAGATGGCGGCCGGTACCAAGACCTCCGCCAAAGGATGACTCGGCAGCCACGCTCCAACCCTGGGGCCGCAGATCGACATCAGCGGTGGCCGTGGTCCCAGGCAGCGCCGCCCAGTCCAACACCGGAGCCAGACGATGGAAGGCATCCCCACGCCGCCTAATCCAGGTGGCCCCATCAGCGAACAAGGCGCCCAGCAGGTTCTCATCGTTACCCGACTCAGTGCGCAAGGTGCGGGTGGTGGCCGCCAGGATGCCGACCGAGAAGGCCGGACGATGCAGGACACTGGCATCAGAGCGCCAGAAATGCCGCGCCCCGGCCTGCAGATACGGGGTCTGTCCGGCAGCCACGGCCGCCAGATGCTGCCAGTCCGCCGCCCGCAGGCCATCCTGCCCGGCCACAGCCTGGGCCATCGCCGCCAGGTCATGGCCGCAATGGCCCAGCGCCCGGGTCGCCTCGCGCCCCATGCAGATGGGATCAAGCCAGCCGTCGCGCAGCATCCAGCCCAGACCATCCAGGCTCACCAGCTCTAGAATCTGCATCTGGTCGGGCGTGAAGGCCCACGGCGTCCCATGCAGCAGGGCCGCCAGGGCGCCCAGATCCCGCACCCAGCTGCGGCCATAGCCACCGCTGTAGAACTGGGCCCCATGCTGATGGAAGCTGCCATCATGCTGGGGCCCTTCATCAGTGGACAGCACCAGGGTGCTGGTGATGGCGTCGACAGCGGTCTGCACATCAGCCGCCTGACCACGATAGGCGCTGAGCAGGAGATTGATCGAGGCCAGCCAGACCCGGTTCTGACCGGTCATCCGGATCGGCGCCGGACCGACGATGCTCAGCACCACCTCCAGGGCCGCCGCCGGCAGATCAGGTCGGCTGGCCAGGATCTGCACCCCCTGCTGGGGAGCGCCGATGTCATTGTGCCACCAGTTGTCGGACGCCGGCTGCTGCCGCTGCCAGGCCATCAGGCCCCGGATCAGCGCCGCCGTGGCCGTGACATCAGCCGCCAGCGGCCCGGCCCGGCCTGAAGCCACCGCAATGGCCCCCAGGCGCTCCAGATGGGCCAAGGGCGGCCACAGCGCATGATCACGGGCGGCAAGATCGATCCCCGCCCACTGCCCCTCATCATCCATGGCTGCGATCCAGGCCCGAACCTGCTCGACCCGGACAGGATCCAGGCGCTGCAAGGCCTGCTGATGGGCCCGTTCCAACAGGATGCCCGGATCATCGACAGCACGGCATGATCGGTCAGCGCTCATCTGGGATCAACCGGCTCCGGGGTCCCCAAAGGGATGACCTGACACCAGGACCGGGTCATGTCCTGCCAGAAACTGCTGCCCGAACCATCACCCATCGCGCAGACCAGATGACTGGGCTC
>SLQH01000461.1 GCA_007131555.1 Planctomycetota bacterium
CATTACGGCTCGCATCGTGCGCCTTCCCAGGCTCCGCCGCGCCGGTTGCCCGATCACGACGCCAGGTCGGCTACATGTTCACAGGCAGTTACATGGTCGATTCCTTCCATCGACAAGGTCGGTCAGGCTTGTCCTGACGCACCGGAGAACGCAGAGGTCAAGCGGGCGGCACGGCATGGGCCACCCGATCACGGGGCCGGGACGTCGTCCTCTGGGGGGCGCTGGACGAAGACCGGCACCACCCATACCCGTGCCTCGACCGCCTGAGCCATGACATGGCGGCGTAGGGTCAGGTCGTGGCGCCGAGGAAGTTCAGGATCAACCAGGATGCCGACCGCCCTCAGCAGATCGCTGGGTTGCTCGCTTCCATAATGGGCCGCCAACAGTTCCTGCAGAGCTGCGTCGCTAAGGGTCTGATCGTCATGACGCAGCACCACGGTATCGCCATCCTTGTCGGCGGCCAGCATCAGCGGCAATTCAGCCCGCTCAAAGACCACCTGTATGGCGGTACCCGGTGGCGGCGCGGGAGCTCCTGAAAATACCTCGAAATCATGATCACGAGCGCTCAGAGGGAAGGGGCTGGCAATCAGGGCATCCGGCTCATCGTGATTGACGACCAGGGACTTGGTGTCCTGCAACATGAAGCGTTCATCGCGCCGTGAACTGCCATCCGGCAACACCGCATGCACCACCCTGATCTGGCTACCGGTGTACATGTAGGGCAGGGGAGGATAGGCCCGATCCAGGGAACGGCTACGCACCAGGGTGGAAGCATGCGTGCCGATCCATTCCTGATCTCCGGTCAAGGGATCGGTGCGCTGCCAATACCAGCGCACCTGCAGGGGCGTGCCGCGCACCGGTTGTCCAGAGGATTCCGGAGACACGGCCCCGTCATGCAGATCAAAGGCCACGATGAAGGCCATCTTGACGCCCTGAGCCTTGGCTCCGGTCATCGGTGAAGAGGCCAAGGCTTCGTGCAATTTGCCATCCTGGAAACAGAAAACGACCTCAAGGCCATCTTCAGGGCCACGGTCGAAGATGGCCCGGCCATCCATCACGATACGTCCTGGGGACAGATACAGACCGGACAGGAACTGTTCACCCCGCTCAGGCTGGGCCACGGCTTGCGGCCGAGGAATCCGCACCTGGGGCATGGCCCGCATCAGATCGGTCAAGGCATCAAGAGAGGCTTTGTCTTCAACCACTTCCTGGGCCGACAAGAGTCCAGATATCCCCCATATGCTGGCCATCATCACCAGCATGGTCCCCATCTTGATGATGTACGTGAGATGACGCATGGACTTCTCCCCACCGTTGGCGGCGCACCCGCAGGTCGCCACGGATATACAGACAGCCACTGGGCCAGATGCATGATGACTGGCTATGGGCATTGGCGACCAATGATCACCAAGAACATGTATAGCAGGTCCCATGCCATGACCAAGACGCAGCCGGTGGGCCTGCGATCTTGGCACAGGACATGCCATACTGGGGTAGCAGGCGCTCTATGACGGATGATCTGTTGCACGAGCCAACAGCGTCTGTCGCGGCTGTCAACACCAGGAGCACAGTGTGGCCAATGCCATCGCCAGTAGCCCGCCAATGACCTCGGTCGCTCGCCTGACCCAGAGCAGCGACATGGTCTTCGCTGTCGCCATGGTAGGCATCCTGGCTCTGCTGGTGTTGCCGATGCCGGCAGGAATCATCTCGGTGTTCCTGGCTGGCAACCTGTCTTTGGCGGTCCTGATCCTGCTGGTATCCATCTACGCTCGCGAACCCCTGGAATTCAGCACCTTCCCCAGCCTGCTGCTGGTCACCACCCTGGCCCGCCTGGGCCTCAACGTGGCCACCACCCGCCTGATCCTGCTGACCGGTACCGGCGGAGCGGTGATCGAGACCTTCGGGCAGTTCGTGGTCGGCGGCAACTTCGTGGTCGGTGCGGTGGTGTTCGTGATCCTGGTCATCATCCAGCTGGTGGTGGTCACCAAGGGTGCCGGACGGGTCAGCGAGGTCGCCGCCCGCTTCACCCTGGACGCCATGCCCGGCAAGCAGATGGCCATCGATGCCGACCTCAATGCCGGTCTGATCAGTGAGAAGGAGGCTCGCGAGCGACGTGACAAGATCGCGTCCGAGGCCGAGTTCTATGGTGCCATGGACGGTGCCTCGAAGTTCGTCAAGGGCGATGCCATCGCCGGTCTGATCATCACCATCGTCAACATCGCCGCCGGTATCATCATCGGCATGACGATGATGAACATGACTGCCGGTCAGGCGGTGCAGACCTTTGCCATCCTGACCATCGGCGACGGTCTGGTCAGCCAGATCCCCTCGCTGATGATTGCCATCGGCTCCGGCATGCTGGTCACCAAGGCCCGTTCCGATGAACCCATCGGCAAGGAACTCCCGGCCCAGTTCCTGGTCAAGGAGAAGGCCCTGTTGATCGGTGGATGCATGGTCCTGATCCTGGCCCTGGTGCCGGGCATGCCCTTGCTCCCCTTCACCATCACCGGCCTCATCATGCTGAGCTTTTATTATATGGTCCGCCACCACGAGGCCGAAGAGGCCGCCGTCAGCGCCCATCACGCCGAACAGGAGGCCGAAGCGCCCGAGCCACAAGTCGAGGACCTGCTGGCCAGCGACCGCATCGGGGTCGAGATCGGCTACCGCCTCATCAGCCTGGTCGACAAGGAGCGCGGCGGCACCTTGCTGGAACGCATCACCGCTCTGCGCAAGCAGTTCGCCCGCGACAATGGCCTGCTGGTGCCGCCGATCCGCATCAAGGACAACATTCAACTCTCACCCACGATCTACCGCATCAGCATCTATGGCGAACAGGTCGCCCACGGCGAACTGGTCAGCGATCGTCTGCTGGCCATTGACGGCGGCGGCATCACCACCCCGATCCAGGGCCTGCAGACCAAGGAACCGGCCTTCGGCCTGGACGCGGTCTGGATCGAGGATCATCGTCGCGAGGAGGCCGAGGCCCTCGGCTACGCCGTCACCGATCCGTCGTCGGTCTTCATCACCCACCTGACCCAGGTCCTCAAGCATAACGCCTCCCGCCTGCTCAATCGCGAGGACGTCCAGGCCATGCTCGACAGCCTCAAGCGGGACTGCCCGGTGCTGGTCAAGGAGATCACCGACAACGTCAAGCTGGGCACGGTCCAGAAGGTGGTGGCCCTGCTGCTGGAAGAA
>SLQH01000299.1 GCA_007131555.1 Planctomycetota bacterium
CCCGGGTGGCCTGGGAAGGCCGCCGCTGCACTCCGATCCCCGGCAGCGAGGAGACCTGGCCGGCCGATCTGGTGCTGTTGGCCATGGGCTTCCTCGGCCCCCGTCCGGAACTGCTGGATCAGGCCGGCGTGGCCCGCGACGAACGCGGCAACATCTGCAGCGATCCCCAGACCATGATGACCTCGGTCCCCGGCGTCTTCGCCTGCGGCGACTGCCGCCGTGGTCAAAGCCTGGTGGTCTGGGGCATCGCCGAAGGCCGCGAGATCGCCCGCCGCGTCGACGCCTGGCTCATGGACCGCCCCAGTCTCCTGCCAGCCGTACGACTGGAGCCGTTCGAGTATTGAGCTCAATACACGAGGTCTCTGCCCAGCCTTCTACATCAGGTACAGGATATAGATCCACTTGATAGAGATGATCATCAGGCACGACAGGCCGATGACGAGCATGCGCCGATGGTAGATCACGCCGTAATAGATGGCGAGTCCGGTATAGCAGTAGCTGATGACGGTGGCGGCCAGAAAGGCGATGATCGCATAGGCTGCTATCCGGTCTTGACCATGGTTCTTGCACAGGTTTGCCAGGACTGGCGTCATGACGCTGATCATGGTGAACACCAGGGCTTGACGCGAACGTGTGGTGGCGATCGCTGGCGGGCTGGGGTCGGTCGTTTCGGTGTTGGTCATGTTATCCACGAGTATTGATACTTACACCTGGAAGATCGGTCCTGTGCTGTCTTCGGCGCCACAATAGAGGCAGCGGCGATGCTTGGCGCTGACTGGGCGGCCGCAGTTCGGGCAGGGGACGCCAGCTGCGGTCATGCGCCCGTCTGCCTTGCCGCTGCGCAGGTCGATCTCGGCGATCTTGTCCTGGAGGTGCTGATCGGAGAGGTTGGTGTTGTCGCGAATGATCTCCCACATTGCCTGGCACAGCAGACTGAGGCGGTCGAGGCGTTGCTTTTGGAGCTTGATCTGGTCGCTAATGCCGTCAAAGCGTGATTCGTTGCGGGCTGGCGGCATGGCTCCGCCGGGATCGATGATGGGCATGGGGTCTCCTCGAGAGCTACAATGTCACCACTGCCAGGATGCAATTGCGCAACCAGGTCAGGGCGTCTTCATCCAGGCCAAGGCCGATGATCTCGCGCCGCTCATCGCTGGAGATGATGACCGCCTGTGATGCCGAGTTGTTGGAGGACTGTTCGGGAGGAGAGCCGATGCGGACGGACTCGATCTGGTCGGCGGGGATGGTGGTGCCCTTGGTGTCACCCCAACGGGTGCGGGAGAAGGTCCGTACCTGGTGAGGGGATATCTCAAGCATCGCCCGGGCAACCAGATGCCAGACCACCGTTGCTATGATCACGACTAGGAACGCCAGGCCGGCAAGGCCGAATACGATTGATCCGGACTCGCTGAAGAATCCGATATAAATAAAGATTGCGGGCAGGATCAGGATCATCAAGCCGCCTGTCACCATGCATCCAGGGCCGACCGTCTTGGGCAGGCCGATGATCAGGCTGCGGTCGCGTTCCTCGATGGTGAAGCCTTCCGGGGGCGGGGCGCTGGGATCGAAGTCGATGGCGATCTTGCCTTCGCGGACCAGTTCGCGGACCGACTTATCGAGGTCTTCCGGGTCGCGGATGACCATGTGCTCGCCCTCGCCCTCGACTGCCGGCAGGTTGAGTTGTCGGCAATAGTCCTCCCATAGGCTGCGCAGGCCATCGTCAGATCGTGACTGGTACAGTTCTACCGTGTGTTGGTTTTCGGGATGCAGCATCTCAATATGGTAGGTGGTATACGAGGGGCTGTTCTTGCCTCCAGAATTGTGTTGCTCTCGGTTTCTGATGCCGGTGTAGGCCGATAAGGGCTGGTTCCATTGACGTTGTCCGAATACCGAGCGCTTGTCGACGCTGATGGTATTGGCGTCGATGGTGATGGTGGTCTTGGCGGTAGCCAGCCATAGGCCGAGAGCCAATAGACCAAGCCCGATCGTGGCGCAGACTACCGTCATGATAATGACGTCGCCACTGCCAGCAAGGACCGCCAACAGGGCAACACCGATCCAGCACATGGCGAACAAGATCAGGAAGATGCCGCCTAGCCAGGCTGGGGAGTCGACCCAGGTCACCGGCAACTGTGAGCAATCAATATGACGAGTGGCGCGAGGCTTGGACATGGAGGCTCCTACATGATGGCCTCGGCCAGCAAGTCATAGCCATCACGGCCGCTGATGGTGACCTGGAGGCGGTCGCCAGACCGGGCCTGGGCCCCGCTGACCAGGGTGCAGTTGTCGACCTCGAAGGCCTGGCCGTAGTGGCGAGTGGCGAGCAGTTGCGGCTCCGGCCCAGGGCCGTCGACCAGGACCGTGACCTGGCGGCCGATCCAGCTGGTCAGGCCGGCCTCGTGGATCGCTGCCTGGCTGCGCATCACCCGGTCGTGGCGCTCGGCGATGACCTCGGGTGGCAGATGGCCGTCCAGGGTGGCGGCCGGGGTGCCATCCTCGCGGCTGTAAGCGAAGCAGCCGAGCTGGTCGTAGCGCTGTTCGTTGATGAAGTCCAGGAGGCGGGCGAGGTCGTCCTCGGTCTCGCCGGGGAAGCCGACCAGCAGGCTGGTACGCAGCACCACCCGGTCCAGGCGGGCGCGGATGGCGGCCAGCCGTTCGCGGATGCGGGTGGCGGTGGTTTGGCGGCCCATGCGGCGCAGCACCGGATCGCTGGCGTGCTGGATGGGGATGTCGAGGTAGTGGAGGACGTTGTCGAGGCCGGCGATGGTGTCCAGCAGGGCGTCGTCGCAGTGGTCGAGGTAGCAGTAGTGGAGGCGCAGCCAGCAGTCGCCCACGGCCTGGGACAGACCGCGCAGCAGGTCGGCCAGGGCCGGCTGGCCGTCACGATCGATGCCGTAATAGTCCAGGTGCTGGCTGACCAGGCTGATCTCGCGGACCCCGGACTCGGCCATAGCCTGGGCTTCGGCGATGATCGCCTCGGCCGACCGCGATTGATGAGGCCCGCGGATCAGGGGGATGGCGCAGAAGGTGCAATGGTTGTCGCAGCCCTCGGCGATCTTGAGATAGGCCAGGTGTGGCGGGGTGAGGCGGGTCGCCACCGCCGGGCCGCCGGGTCCGACATCAGGGAAATGATGGCGGACCAGCTCCTCCAGCCGGCCGTAATCGCTGAGCGGCACCAG
>SLQH01000094.1 GCA_007131555.1 Planctomycetota bacterium
CCGTGCTTTCGTCGCATACCAGCCAGGACGTCGCCATGATGACCGCAATACGGCCTGTAGATCCCGCGACCCGTCATCATTCACGGCGATGATGAACGCAAGCGCATTGCAACATGGTGCCGCCGCCCTGGCCTATGTCCGTCTCAAGAATCTCCGCCCGCCAATGTACGCGGGCCAAGTAGTAGCGCCGGCTTTAGCCGGCACGGATGGTGGGCTTCAGCCCGCCGTTCCGCTACCAAACACCAGATCCCACCAACAATCACCCACGGCATCCGTCCACCAACCTCCAGCTCCATCCAAAACCACCAACTACCTCAACCCCACCACGGAGCACCGGACCTTGGCCCGCGTGCCGACGCGCGACTGCCGTGCTTTCGTCGCATACCAGCCAGGACGTCGCCATGATGACCGCAATACGGCCTGTAGATCCCGCGACTCGTGATCATTCACGGCGATGATGAACGCAAGCGCATTGCAACATGGTGCCGCCGCCCCGGCCTATGTCCATCTCAAGAATCATCGCCCGCCAATGTACGCGGGCCAAGGCCCGGTACTCCGAGTAAAGATGCGGCGGCCTGTAGGGAATCGACAGACACGTCGCCTGTAGGAGCCCGCCTTACGCCGGACGACATTGCGCAACGTCATCACGCGCCCGTGACGCGCGACGCATGATGGCGTAGGCCAACAGCACCATGGGCACCATCATTAACAAGGTCAGGGACTTGGCGATATAGACGGACCGCATGTCCCAGATGTCAGCAATCACGTTACCGAGCAAGGGACCCATGAACCAGGCCATGCTGCGCAGTGAAGCGCCACAGCCAAAGACCATGCCTTGACGTTGGACATCGGCGGTACGGCTCAGCCAGGCCTGGAAGATGGGGTCCAGGCCGGCCACGAACAAGGCCATTCCGGCTCGGGTCACGAACAGGCCACCAAGGGTGCCGACCACGGCAATGGGAGCGCAGAACAGGGCCGCACCGACCGCCGCCACAATGACCAACAGAATCGAAGAGACACGATCGGCCAAGCGGCCGACAGCCAGCCCGGCAAAGACCGCACAGAGAGCCGACAAAGCCCCCAATTGACCATTGATGGTGGCCGCCCCCTCACGGACCCCGCCGTTGAGTTCCTGGACCAGCAGGGGCAGGACCGGGCGTTCCATGGTCATGATGAACGCCCCTCCAGCCAGCATGACCAGGATCGGCCAGACTGGTCGCAAAGCCGACCACATGCGCCCCACGCCACCCGAAAAGGCGGCCCGCAAGCCCGCTGGTGAGGACGGCGCGGCGTCGACCCGTACGAAGCGCTCTTCGACCCAGATCAGGACCACCAGGGCGGCCACCAGGGCCAAGGCTGCCGACACGAAGAAACAGGCCTGATAACTGACCCAGTCAGCAAACAGCCCGCCAAGGAACTGGCCAGCCATCACCCCGCTGGAGACCGCCGTGGCCAAGAGACCCATGGCCACCCCCCGCCGCTGATCCGGTACCGCCGCCGATACCAGGGTCTGGGCGGCCGACATGGTGCCGGTCAACATGCCTTGGCCGAGACGGAAGAACAACAACCAACCGACCGTCGGAGCCAGACCCATGCCCCCCAGGACCACCATGGCTCCGATATTGGCCCGGACCAACATCGGCTTGCGACCCCAGCGATCAGCCACCATGCCCCAGATCGGTGCAAAGATCATGAAGGTCAAGGGCGCGGCGGCTTCAAACAAGGCCACGACCCGCCGTACCTCGTTGTGATCCTCAACCCCAAGGGCCTGGACATGATAGGCGACAAAGGGCAGGCTGAAACCGAAGGCGGCCATCATCAGAAATTGACTGAACCAGACCGCGAGCAGGGTCCGCCGCCAGCCGATCAGAAGGCGTTTGGCCCAGACCGCGATCCGGGTCCATCGCGAACCATCATGCTCTGCCTCGCTCATGGTGCCTGTTGTGCCACGTGGCAGACAGGGCACAAGGATAGCTGCCGTCAGGCCGCTACCGCATGGCCGTTTCCCTCGCCTTGCAACCCGCCATACTCATCATCCATGCCACGCTATGCCCTGTCATTGGCCTATGTCGGGGCCGCCTTTGGTGGCTGGGATGACGGCCGGGAAGCCGTCTGCGGACAGCCATCCTCGGCCCTGGCCACACTGCGCGCCGGATTGCGGCGCCTGGGCGAGAATGGACCGGTCGAAGGCGCCTGTCGCCTGGACGCCGGAGTCCATGCCGCCGGCCAATGCGCTCACGTCGAATGCGCCCGCAACTGGGATCCCCAGGCCCTGGCCTCGGCCCTGGACCATCAGCTGCCCCCCGCCATGGCCTGCCGGGCCGCCGCCGCCGTGGCCGATGACTGGCATGCCGCCGTCAGCGCCACGGCCAAGACCTATCGCTACCGTCTCGACCGCAGCCAACCCCGCGACCCCCGCCTGGCAGCCATCAGCTGGCGGGTGCCCGGAGCCCTGGACCGGGGGCGTCTGCATCAGGCCGCCCGCCTGCTGAGGGGCGGCGGTGACCTGTCCGGCTTCCTGCGCCGCAGTGATCATCGCGACCGCATCGCCACGGTCCTGCACGCGCTGCGCTGGAGCTGCCGGGGACAGCTCTGGACCTGCACCATCACCGGCGACCGCTTCGCCTACCGTCTGGTCCGCAGCCTGGTGGCAGCGATGGTCCGCTGTGCCGGGGACCATGGCGATCCAAGCGCCCTGGCGGCCGTCCTGCGCGGCACCGACCACCCCATCAGCGGGCACTGCGCCCCGGCCTGGGGCCTGGAACTGGCGCAGGTCCACTATCCGCAGGAGCCGCACTGGCAGCTTGCCGAAGCCTGATCCTGCCCCAGGCTGGTGGCGACAAGGAGTACGACCATGCGCACGATCACCTGGGGAGCCATCGGCTGTGGCGATGTCTGCGAACGCAAGAGCGGCCCGCCGTTGTATCAGGTGCCGGGCTGTCGTCTGGCCGGGGTCACCCGCCGCGATGCGGCCAAGGGCCGGGACTTCGCCCAACGCCACGGGGCCTGCCATTTTTATGACGATGCTGCCTCCCTGCTGGCCGATCCGACCATCGATGTGGTCTACATCGCCACCCATCCCGACAGCCACGCCGACTACACCGTCCAGACCGCCGCCGCCGGTAAGCATGTGCTGGTGGAAAAGGAGATGGCGGTCGATGCCGAGCAGTGC
>SLQH01000436.1 GCA_007131555.1 Planctomycetota bacterium
CCTTCGCACCTTCGCGTGCGAATGGAGTGCATGGGCCCTGGGATCTGGGTTCAGTGCTCTCGTGGCTGTCTCAGAAGAGCAACGCATATCACGCTGTTCGCACAATTTATCTGCATGTCCCCTTCGCGCGCGCCCTCATCGCGCCCTCATGGTCACCAGTGGCCCTCTTAGCGCACAGAGCGCACAGGAATGCGCACAGAGCGCACAGAGCGCACAGGCAGGCTGGGTCGCTGTTGTCATGCGAACAGCGGGCGGCTGTAGGTTCTGTTGCATCAGGCACCTCGCCAACCGTTAGGTCTTGGCCGGCGGTATCTTCCAGATGCGGCGTTCCGTGCGGACCGCCGTCAGCGATATGTCGAGTCGCAGGGCGACCTCCTTATCAGGTAGGACACCCAGCAGATCACGCATGGGTTCGGTCCAGTGGACCGGTTTCGGTCTATAGGTTGGGACGCCAAGCTGTCGACGACGACCGCGAACGGCGGCACGGGTGATCTTGAGCCGGCGGCTGACGGCGTTGTCGCTCATGGTCCCGAGCAGGGCTTCGCTGTGGGGGCTCCAGGGGAACGTTGGCGCAGGCGGTCTACTGGCCGGGATGCCCCGGCGCTGCCGCTGGCGGATGACGGTCCCGACTGTGATCCCGAGTCGGTGGGCGATGGCCCGATCCGTGTCGCTGCCCAGCAGTGCGACCTGTTGCGAGGTCCAGCGCAGGCGCTTGACGGGGGGATGTATGGACGGGAGGCCCAGTTCCAGTCGTTTAAGCCGGATGGCGCTGGGCGAGATGCCCCAGCGGCGGGCCAGGGTGGCGTTATCGGCGGTGGCCATGGCGGTGATCATGGCCTTGGTCCAGCGGATCACGGGGGCCTTGGGCCGGGCCGCAGGGATGCCCAGACGCTGGCGATGGGCGGCGACGGTCTGGTAGGTGGTGCCAGCGATGCGCGCGACGGTATGGTCATTCTCCTTGCCCAACAGCGCCTCGAGTTCCGGGGTCCAGGCGAAGCGCGTGTTGCGAAACGGAGAGGCGATGCCCAAAGCCCGCCGCTGGTTGCAGACAATGGTGACCGTGGTCCCCCAGGCCTTGGCCAGCTGGCTATCGGGCTTGGTGCCGAGCTGGCGCCGCTTGGCGGCAGTCCAGGTGAAGGAGGACGAGCGATGTTGGGGTGCTGTGCGCGATGCCGTCATCCGTCGTCACCGGCCTCTTGTCGCGCTTGAGGTTTGGCGACTTGGTTCGATCGGCAGGGCTGGTCCTGCGCCTTCAGCCGGGGCGGTCCAGAGGACATTGTCGTGGGGGCAGATGACGGCGCAGGTCCGACAGTGCAGGCACTGTTCATGGCTGGTGATGATACGTTGGTCACGGGTGGCGCGAAAGACCCCACCCGGACAGCGTGACAGGCAGATGGCACGCTGACGGCGCAGGCAGTCCTGACAGAGCATCGGGTGTCGCTGGCCGATGTGGGGCAGGACGTGGCGGGGGTAGCGGCAGCGGGCCCACCAGGCCAGGCGGTCGGTGTCGGGATGACGACCGGGCGGCTTGGGATCCCGGTGCCGAGCCCGGGAGATCGGCAACTGGAAGGGCAACAATTCCTGAAACGGGGCCAGTAACGGGCCTCCTGGCAGAGCGAAGACCTGACGGAAGTTGCGCCCCCGACGCAGGGCCGGCAGGACACCGGTGTGCTGCAACAGGGCCCGATAGTGACGATGTGGAGCGGGTGAACCCAGGGCCGCGCCGGCCGCCATCCCCGACGCGATGGCCCACTCAACCCCGCGTTGGCGGCGACCATCGACCAGGCCGGCCGCATCCCCGGCCACCAGCACGCCAGGTGCGGATAGCGGACCGATCGCCGCCCAGCCGCCCTCAGGCAGCAGGCGGGCCCCGGCAGTTTGCATCAGATCATCGCAGCGAGTGGCCAGATAGGGATGGGTCCGCAAGGCGTTCATCACACTGTGCGGGTCGTGGCCGGGTGGAACGGATTCCAGGGGCAGGATCAATCCCAGATGGGTCTCACCGTTGCCGGGGCGATAGCAGAAGCCGCCGCCACAGGCTCCGGGTGGCAGCGGCCAGCCAGCTAGATGCTCCCAGGCCGGCGGATGGTGGCCGGGATCGCGGAGCGTCATCCGCAGCCCCAGGGACCAAGCCTGCGGACGGTCGAAGGCGAGATGACGACGCAGACTGGCGGTGGCCACCCCGCAGGCTCCGTCTGCGCAGATGATGCTATCGGCGATGATGCATTCGCAGGTACCCCGTTTGGACGGCCGGGCCTGGGGATTGCCTTCGCCGATCAGCACCCCGATGGCCCGCCCCCGCTCGAATACCAGTCCTTGAGCAGCCAGGCCAGTGTAGACTTCGATGCCTCGGCGGGCAGCGAGCGCGGTCAGGGCAGCACAGAACCGGGGCAGATCAAGCCAGATGCCACCTTGGCGCAAGAAGGGGGGTACCAGCAGGGGTGGGAGTCTCCATGCATGGCGTGGCAGCAGCCCGACCAGATCCACCCGGGGGACGGGCACGGCCCCGGCGGCTTCCAGCAGCGACGGGGCGGCAGCACCCAGCAGGCGGTGGACCAGCGCCGCCTCGCACATGCAGCCTGATACAGCCTGAGCCCCCGGCGCCGGAGCCTTGTCAATCACCACCACCCGGCCGTGGTCACCTCGGGCCCGCAATCGAGCCCGGGCCGCCAGGGCCGCCGCCAGTCCAGCTGGCCCGGCCCCGACGATGAGTACTCGCAACGTCTGGGAGGGGGGGCTCATGGAGTGTGACGGGTCTTGTTGGCGGAGTAGGGAATTAGCACGTGCAGACCATAGCGGTGTCTGGGCAGGCGTTCAACCACACGAGGAGCCTGTACAGGATAGACTGATACGTCGCCTGGCGTGGCCTTTTGGGTTCTGATGTCACGCACCATGCTCGCCGTAGCGACGGCTACGACTGCGCTGTTCAGTACAATCATGACGCCACAATGCACGTCGCTTGGGCTCGGTCGCTATCACGTACAGACTCCTGGCCTACAGCGTGCGAACGGGTATTCACCGTGTCGGACAGCCCTACGATAGAACGAAAGGAAACGGTGCTGTAACTACTCATCTATGGGCTGGGTTGTCAAGTCGGAGTTTGTAACCTTATACAGAGATCATAGTTGCCCCTTACCCCCATAATAGAGGGGTCTGCTGGACG
>SLQH01000184.1 GCA_007131555.1 Planctomycetota bacterium
GACGACTGCGCCTGTGAAAGCCAACCCATGAATCCGTCGGGAAAGCCGGATGCGGGAAATCTGCATGTCCGGTTTGAGGAGGGGGATGGCGACGGTGTGGACCGCGCCATCCCTACTCTACCGTGAGGCCATTCCTCAAGACCTCACGCCCACAGGGCTCAAGAGCGCCATGATCAGCCGGTCATCCGCTTCCGCCCCTCGGCCAGGGCCGCCGGTTGACTGTCGACAGAAACGTCAGACCCTGCTGCCCAGATCACAGATCGGCAGCGTCTTGCCGATCTGTGCCCCAGGTTCCCGCCATCCAGGAGCTGTCCTCCATGCCCAAGCATCCCGACATCAACACGGTCATGATCATCGGCTCCGGCCCCATCATCATCGGCCAAGCCTGTGAGTTCGACTACTCCGGCACCCAGGCCTGCAAGGCCCTGCGGGCCCTGGGCTACCGCATCGTCCTGGTCAACTCCAACCCCGCGACCATCATGACCGATCCCGGAATGGCCGATCGGACCTATATCGAGCCCCTCAACGTCCCGACCATCGAGAAGATCATCGCTGCTGAGCGCCCCGACGCCCTGCTGCCCAACCTGGGCGGCCAGTCGGCCCTCAACCTAGCCTCGGAACTGAGCCAGCAGGGGATCCTGGCCAAGTACGGAGTGCGGATCATCGGCGTCGACATCGAGGCCATCCAGCGCGGTGAGGATCGCACCATCTTCAAGAACCTGATGACCAGCCTGGGCATCGACATGCCCCGCTCCCAGACCGTCACCACCCTGGAGGGGGCCGAGGCGGTGGCCGAGCAGCTGGGCTACCCGGTGGTCCTGCGGCCGGCCTACACCATGGGCGGCACCGGTGGCGGGCTGGTCTACAATGTCGAGGAGCTGCGGACCGTCTGCGCCCGTGGCCTGGCTGCCAGCATGGTCCATCAGGTCCTGGTCGAGGAATCGGTTTTGGGCTGGGAGGAACTGGAGCTGGAGGTGGTGCGGGGCAATGACGGTACCATGATCACCGTCTGCTTCATCGAGAACATCGATGCCATCGGCGTGCATACCGGCGACTCGTTCTGCTCGGCCCCGATGCTGACCATCAGCCAGGCGGTCCAGGACCGTCTCCAGGAGCAGGCCTACAAGATCGTTGAGGCCATCGGGGTGGTTGGCGGCACCAATGTCCAGTTCGCCTACGATCCCAAGAGCGATCGCATCGTGGTCATCGAGATCAATCCCCGGACTTCGCGCTCCTCGGCTCTGGCCTCCAAGGCCACTGGGCTGCCCATCGCCCTGGTCTCGGCCAACCTGGCCGGCGGCCGCAGCCTGCAGGAGATCCCCTACTGGCGGGACGGTTCGCTGGACCGCTACACCCCATCCGGCGACTACGTGGTCATCAAATTCGCCCGCTGGGCCTTCGAGAAGTTCAAGGGCGTGCAGGATAAGCTGGGCACCCAGATGCGGGCCGTCGGTGAGGTGATGTCCCTGGGCAAGACCTACAAGGAGTCCCTGCACAAGGCCATCCGCTCGCTCGAGAACGGCCGTTCCGGTCTGGGCTTCGCCAAGGATTTCAACAGCCTGTCACTTGATGAGCTGCTGGCCCGCTTGGCCGAGCCCAGCAGCGAACGCCAGTTCCTGCTCTACGAGGCCCTACGCAAGGGCGCTGATATCGATGCCCTGCATGCCCTTACCCATATCAAGCCCTGGTTCCTGACCCAGATGCGTGAGCTGGTGGAGCTTGAGGAACGCATCCTCGCCAGCCGAGGCAAGCCCCTGGATGACGCTCTTCTGGCTGAGGCCAAGCGCGACGGCTTTGCTGATCGCTACCTGGCCCAGTTGCTGGGGATTGAGGAGGCGGCGATCCGCCAGCAGCGCGAGCAGGCCGGCATCGTTGCCGGCTGGCACGCAGTGCCGGTATCGGGGGTCGAGAACGCCGCCTACTATTATTCCAGCTATGTTGCCGCCGACACCACCACCGCCCATCCCGGTGAGCGCAAGGTCATGATCCTGGGCGGCGGTCCCAACCGCATCGGCCAGGGCATCGAGTTCGACTACTGCTGTGTCCACGCCGCCTTCGCCCTGCGTGACATGGGTTACCAGTCGGTGATGGTCAACTGCAACCCTGAGACCGTGTCCACCGACTACGACACCTCCGACAAGCTCTACTTCGAGCCGCTGACGGTCGAGGACGTCCTGCAGATCTACCGCAAGGAGCAGCCCCTGGGGGTGATCTGCCAGTTCGGCGGCCAGACCCCGCTCAACATCGCCCGCGAACTGGAAGAGGCCGGGGTCAAGGTCATCGGCACCAGCCCCGAGACCATCGACCTGGCCGAAGACCGGGACCGCTTCGCCGCCATCATGGACGAGCTGGGCATCCCCATGCCCGAGAGCGGCATGGCCCGCAGTCTTGATGAGGCCCTGGAGATCGCCGGGCGTCTGAGTTATCCACTGATGCTACGTCCGTCGTATGTCCTCGGCGGGCGGGGCATGGAGATCGTCTACGACGAGGCCATGCTGCGGGCCTATGTCCGCGCCGCCTTGGAGGTCGATCCCCAGCGACCGATCCTCATCGACCGCTTCCTGTGCGATGCGGTCGAGGCCGAGGCCGATGCCATCGCCGACGGCACCGAGGCCTTCGTCCCGGCGATTATGGAGCACATCGAGCAGGCCGGGGTCCATTCCGGTGACTCGGCCTGCGTCATCCCCCCGGTCAGCATCTCCGAGGCCTGCCGCCAGACCATCCGCGACTACACCCTGGCCATCGCCAAGGCCCTCAAGGTGGTCGGCCTGATCAACGTCCAGTTCGCCATCTGCAACGAGACGGTCTATGTCTTGGAAGCCAATCCCCGGGCCTCACGCACGGTGCCGATCGTCTCCAAGGTCTGTGGCCTGTCGATGGCCCGCGTCGCCACCGAGGTGATGCTTGGCAAGCGTCTGGCCGACTGCGATCTCGACCTGGGCATGGTGCCCCACTACGGAGTCAAGGAATCGGTCTTCCCCTTCTCCATGTTCCCCGAGGTCGATCCTCTGCTCGGCCCGGAGATGCGCTCCACCGGTGAGGTCCTGGGGCTGGCGGCCTCGCCCGGCCTGGCCTACTTCAAGGCCCAGGAGGCGGCCAAGGCCACCCTGCCGACCGAAGGTACGGTGCTGCTGACGATCTGCGAGCGGGATCGCAACCA
>SLQH01000030.1 GCA_007131555.1 Planctomycetota bacterium
GCCTGGCTTGGCCTTTTCGGCCCCGATTTCGCCGAAAATCCTCACCATAGCTACGGCTATGACTGCGGTTTTCGACGAAATCGGGACTCGAAAATGCGCTGCGCCATGCTCGGTCGCTATCCCTTACAGACTCCTAGGTCATTTCGTGAGCGATTTGGCTGCACCCCACGTGCCTACCGCCGCGCTCATGCCGCTATTGGTTCGCCCATCGCCTCGTAACACGGTTACGGCTCAAGCGGCCGATCTGACGCGAATGAGCGTCGTATCGCTTGGCCTGGCATTGAATGACGGTATAATAAAAACATGCCTTTCGCCATCGGTCCATCGACACCGTTGTCACCCCCGGCCGTCATCGGCGCTCCGGCGGCTGTCGCTGAGCAGTCCCAGCCTGAGGTGCAGCCGTCGCGGCCGTCGCAGCGCGCTGACCGGGCGGAGATCTCGGAGCTCGGCTATCGCCTGTTGGCCCAGGCCGAGGCGGCTGACCGAGCGGGTGATGACCCGCGGGCCGTGGATCGCCCAGGTGGTCCTGATCAGGCTGAGGACCGGTCCGACACCCAAGCCGAAGACCTGCGTGGCTTGAGCGAGGAGGAGTTGCGTCAGGTCGAGGAGATGGCCCAGCGTGATCGTGAGGTCCGCCAGCATGAGATGGCCCATCTGGCGGCGGCCGGGCCCTATGCCCGGGGCGGCATGAGCCTGCGCTTTGAGCGTGGCCCTGATGGTCGGGCCTATGCCGTGGCCGGTTCGGTGAACATTGACACCGGCCCTGAATCCGACCCCCAGCGGACCATCGCCAAGATGCAGCAGGTTCAGCGGGCGGCACTGGCTCCGGCCCAGCCCAGTTCCCAGGACCGCATGGTCGCTGCCCAGGCTGGGCAACGTGAGCGGGCGGCGCGGGCTGAGTATATGCAGCAGCAGGCCCAGGACCTGGCCAGCGTCCGCGATCCCGACCAGGCTGAGGCCCTCGCGGCGGCGGATCCGGTCGCGCCCGCCGCCGGCCCCAGCAGCGGTCGCTTGCAGATGCCGGGCCTCGATCTGATGGCCTGAGGGTGCCGGGGGCCTGTCGCACCGTCTGTTCCAGATCCCGCAGACCTTGGTGGGCCTCTTGTAGCGCTTCAGGGCATCTCGAAACCTTGTGACGTCGGCCGGGCGTGCGTTGCTCGCCTCTGGGGATTGGCCATTTCTTGAATGCCCATCGGGCACTTCTGTCGATCCTACTCCCCTACTATTTCCTCACGACTGCGTTCGTTGAGGGTTCCGGAGAGGCGGCGTTCGGGGATTGAGACCCGGCCGTTGGCCATCATCCGCAGGCTGGTGGTGCGGTTGCGGGTCGTGCCTTCGTCATCGCTGACGATGTCGCTGATGATGAAGGTGCAGTCATATATCCGCCCATCGCTCAATGAGGCGTCGCCGTCCCAGGTCGTGACCCTGGCCCGGCTGAGGTTCGAGAGCAGGATGTCGATATGCTCGGCCTCGTCCTCTGGCCAGGCGGCGGACTGGTCCTGGCGGTGGTAGAACTCCGGCGGAGCGTCACTGGGCTGGATGACCAGGCCGATCACGGTATCGGGATCGAAGGCCGGCAGGAGGCGTCGATCACGCAGGTCGTGAGGCCGCAGGTCTTCAAGCAGGCGTGGCAAGCGGGTCAGGCTGATGCGGGTCGTCTCGTCGCCATGCCAGGCGATGATCTGATGCTGCTGGGAGCCGTCATCATCAGGGCGCGGCAGGGTGGCCAGCTGTTCGACCAGGGCCCGGATGGTTTCACTATCGCCATCGTCATGATCGGCCAATGACCAGCCCTGACGGCGGCGGCGCAGGTCGATGCCGTGGGGCAGCAGGATGCGGGTGGCGGTACGTGGATCGACGGGCAGCAGTCGGGAGGAGGCCAGGGCCTCAAGATGGGGATCAAGGTATGCGGCGGGGATGTTGCAGATGAAGAATTCGTTGACCTCCTGGTCACCGACGACCTGACGACGCCCGATCAGGCGTCCACGCTCATCCGGGCCGGGGCCGAAATCACGAACCTGGACGATGTGGTCATCGCGTCCAGTGAACAGCACTTCGACCCGGGGTGGAGTGCCCGGATCAGCGATGAAGGCTTCGGCACTGGTGCCGGACAGGACTTCCAGCCATTCGCTGACCAGTTGTTCATCAGCATGGCGTGGCGCTGCTCCCTCATCGCGGAGCAGCCAGGTGTGGGGGCGGCGATGGAGGCTCCAGCCGCGACTGTGCCTGACCCGCGTCGGTGGGCTGGGCAGGTCCAGGGTGTTGCGGCGCAGGGCCGCGACCGGACGCCGCAGGACGGGGGTCGGATCGGGGCTGATGATCAACAGGCTGCCGTCATCATTGCGGAGATAGGCCTGGGTGCCGCCGATACTGCCGATGATCAGGGCCGGGTGATCATCAATGTGCAGGGTCACAGGATCATCAAGCCCATACGCCGCCGGATCTGAGGCGTCCCACATGCCGCTGTCGAGGCGGCGCAAGATGCGTATGGCTGTCAGATGGCGGATGATATCGGCACTGTCATCAGGGCGCAGACGGCCCCTGATGCGGCCTTGGGCATCAGCGATCAACGGGGGTTCGTGACTGAGCAGCAGTCGGTAGTCGAGGTCCTTGGCGACCACGCGGCACCGTGTCGGCAGGCTTGCGAGCAGGGGACGTTCCGGGGCTGCATCGGGTCGTGATCCGCCGCTGAGGACGATGATCCAGGCCACCAGGGCGCAGAGGGCGAGGCCTCCGGTCTCCAGCCATGGCAGCGGCGGCAGGCGCCTGGATGTCAGGGCCGACGGGGCTGGGGAGGTGGTCGCGGAGTCGCTCATTGCCGTCGCCTCCACCACCAGGTGAGACTGCCGACCAGGGCGGCGCACAGGGGCAGGCCGAGACCCAATCCCCAGAGCAGCCGGAAACGTTCGCGGGGGCTGAGCTGATAACGACGGGCTTCAGCACGCTGCGGGGGCAGCAACAGAGGCTCGTTGGGCCGGGTCAGCCAATGACTGATGCCGGTGGCCAGCAGGCGGTTGCCGGCGACGGCCAGGGAGCCGTCGGCCAGGGCATCACAGGAGCCGAGTAGGACGATGCGGCCTCCGTCCCCGTCATCATCGCCGGCAACGGTGGCCAGCACCGGACGCGCCCGACCAAGTCGTTGGGCCCCGAC
>SLQH01000449.1 GCA_007131555.1 Planctomycetota bacterium
GATGGACGAGGTCCCGTAGCGATCCGTTTTCGTACCACGGCATCGCCAGGAACAGCAGTCCGTCGCTTTGGCCGCTGTCGATGATGGGGACGATATGCGGATCCTCGATCCGCTTGAGGGAACGGAGGGCGTTGACCAGTCGGGCCCGTTGGGCGGGGTCTGCACAGCGGGACGGATCGAAGCATTTGACCGCGACGATGCTGTCGTTGTGGGGGTTGCGCGCCCGGTAGACCACGCCGGCCTTGCCGGCCCCGATCCGATTGAGGAGCAGATAGCCGGACAGGGCGGTCCCGGCGAGATCATCAACCCGACCGTCAATGTACAGGAAGCGACTCTTGCCGATCGCGATCCGGGCGCCGCTGTGCAGGGCCGTCGGGGCATCAATCGATCGACCGTCGACCCAGGTGCCATTGTTGGAGCCTAGGTCCTCGATGACCACCTGGAGTCCGTCGCGCCAGATCTGGGCATGATGACCACTGGCGGCAGCATCGGCGAGGACCAGATGGGAAGCCGCCTTGCGACCGATCACGGACGGCTGTGTGCCGATGACGAATTCCGTTCCCAGGGCTGGCCCTTCGATGCCCAACAGACGGACGTCACCGAGCAGGTTGCCATCGCAGGCCAATAGTTGTGCGGTGCCAATGGTCACGGCGTCACCGACCGTGAGGATCCTGGGGCCATCAAGACGTTGGCCTGCGACCCAGGTACCGTTGGTCGAGCCCAGATCGCGGATGATCAGACTGCCATCGACCAGGGACAGTTCAGCGTGGAGGCCGCTGACCCCGGGTTCGGCGACCACGATGTCTGCGGCCTCCCGGCGACCGATGGTCATGCTCTGGCGTTGCAGGCTCAGGAGCTGGCCCAGGCGTTTGCCGCTGATGAACCGTAGGACCGGCGGATGTTCGGCATTGGTGGCCGCTTCGGCCGGGAGGTCGGGTGCGGGCAGGGGCTGGCTGCCGGTATGGATGCGTTGTCTGACCTCGGCGACGATGTCGCGTTCGTGGGAGTCATTGGCCAATAGCGACTTGAGACCACGATCAAGGGCCAGGTGCTCAGCTGCTGTGAGTCGTGCCGGGGCGTCATCCAGAAGGCCGGTTTCAAAGGCATCGGTCTGCGAGGCATCCAGCTCATCGTCGATCCAGGCCTGCAGGACATCACTGTTGTCATCATGTACTTCGGTCATGCGTCAGCTCCACTGTTGAGAATCGCTTCGATGTCTTCGCGGAGCCGTTGGCGAACGCGGAACAAGGTGGTGCGTACCCAGGCCACGCTGCGTCCGGTGCGGGCGGCGATTTCCTGGGCTGACAAGCTGTCACGATATTTCATGTCGACCAGTTCCTGCATATCAGGCGGCAGACGCCCCAAGCTGCGCTCAAGAGCGTCGACCACCTGTCCGTCAAGCAGGGATGTGGCCTGTTCAGCTTGATGCATCTCCAGTATGATGTGTTCATTGAGGCGATGGCGATGGCGTTGTTCGCGGCTGAAACGCTGGACCTCAGCCCGGAGGAGGTTGTTGGCAATGGCGCGTAGCCAAGCTCCGAAAGCGGTGCCGGCGGTGAAGTCGTCCAGGCGTTTGAAGGCGAAGATGAAGGTCTCATGAGTCAATTCGTCAATCAGGTGGGGGGCTGGTGCCCGCAGGGCCAGGAAGGTCCTGACCTTGCGGATATGCAGGCCCATGAGCTGTTCAAAGGCATCAAGATCACCATCTTGGGCACGCCTGACGAGGCGCGATTCGCCCTCATGATCGCGAGCTTGGCCCTCAGACTGGGGAGCAGTGACGGGACGCGGCGTAGGGGAAGGGGTGAGGTCAGCAGAAGAATCGATCGTCGACGTCATTGCGCTCCACCTCTTCATAACTCTGTGCTTGGTTTATGTTACATTGTACAAGGACTATGCCAATGGCTTACTAAGCGACATGTGACCTCAAGTCGGCCACACATTGGCCGTTACTGGATGTTGTGGTGATCTCCTGTGTGTACATCCTGGTCTTGTTGACCCTGGTCGCTCCGGTGATCCATGTCACCGACGCCGGTCGCCTGTTGGTGCCGGCAGTGATGGCCGGGTTGATGTCTTTCGCCCTGTACTGTCCCCGACGGGTGCCCCATTGGCTCCAGGTCAGCGTGCTGGCGGTCGGCTTGGCGGGCCTGGTGATGGCTCTGGGCATTGTCAGTGGTTGTGGTCCGGGCCTGGTGCTGATGTCGGCGGCAGTGGCGGTGCTGGCGGTGGTCATTGCCGGCCACGATCATCAGATCATGGCCCTGGTGGTGGCAGTGGTGGTGCCGACCGTGCTGGCAGTGCCGACAATCGCCATGGACTCCGCCGCCCATCTTGCCCGTCTGGTCATGTGGTCCTTGCTGATCTGGCCTATGGCCGTGATCGTCCTGGAGGCCCGCACTTGGCGGACCCTGGGGCCGCTGTTGGGGTTGATCCTGGTGATCGTGGCCTGGTATCAGCCGACGGCCTTCGTGGCGCAGGTGGAGGGCCATGCCTCTGGTCGTCTGCCATGGGCCGAAGTCGTCATGGGCCTGTACGCTGCCGTGGTCATCTGGCCGAGCCTGTGTCGGGCCCATGGCGTCGGTGCCAGAACCGTGGCGGCGGGCGTGGCTACGGCTTCGGCGGTGGTGTTGATAGGCTGGCTGACCGGCCCCTGGATCGATGGCTGGCCCTTGGCGCTGTCAATTGTGGCCGTTGTTGCCATGGCCTTGACAGCCAGTGGCCTGGTAGCCCTGTTGGCAACGATTCCTGATGGTCGGGTGTCGATGACCTTGGCCGGTCGGTTGGGGGCCTTGGTCGGTGTGGCCACGGCCATCCGTCTTCTCTCAGGCGTGGAGCGAACTGACATCATAGTCATCCTGAGCGCTTCGCTCGGCGTCATCGTCATGCTGTTGTTGACCGGCGTGATAGCCGGCACTGCCGCTGGCGATGACCGTTCTGATATCGCGCTGGTCCGGCGTCGTCCGGTGACGGTAGCGGTGACCAGTGCTGCCCACACGCTCCTCCAGACCATGCGCACCCACAGCCTGCACACCCTGCGTACCATCCGGATCCAGGTGCTGCGCTGGCATCATCTCCCGGCTGTCATGCTGGTGACCGCAACGTATCACGCCTGGCCCCATCTGGGCCGGGCCTGGTGGGGAGTCCTGGGTACGGCGCTGTTGATGCCCTGTCAGCATCGGCTCATGGCGCGGCCTGAGGCAGGAGCCCTGCTCCTGGTGCTGGTCAGTGTGGTGGTAGCCATGGGCCTGGGAGCCACCCCCTGGGTGGCCATGATGATCGGGTCATTGGCGATCCTGCTGTGGTGGCCGTATGTGCGCTGGCCGACAGCCGGTGGGGCCTGGGCCGTGCCGTCCGTCCTGGCGATCATGGCCCTGCTGTGGCCCTGGCTTCCGGTACCCATCCACATGTGGCCGGCGCTGGTATTGGGGGCTGGGATATCAGGGCTTGTGGCCTATCTCATGGTGGCTGGCCGGGCCAGTCTGCCGGTCTTGGCTGTGATGACCGTGGCGGCGTTGCTCTTCCTGTGGCGCTGGGTGCCCTTGCGCGATCCTTCAGCCCCCTATGTCTTGATCGAAGACGGTCTGGTACCGATGTGGTCGATGATCGTTGCCCGCCTGCCCCTGGTGCTGTTGAGCCTGCATGCCATCCGTGTCTGGTCTGACGACAAGCCCGTGTGCGGCGGGCAGACGACCCGATCCGTTTCCACCCTGCTGGAGGCGGTGGAACACGGCTCTGTGCGTTGGATCATGATCCTGGCTCCAGCGGCCTTTCTGTTGTCGTGGCCGCTGGTCCTGCCGTTGGGTCTGGTGGCCTGGATCATAGTGGCCGTGTGGAGCCCTCGTCTGACGCAGGCGGCATCGGCGGCCCAGAATCGTCGCCTCCTGGTTGTGGCCCTGGCCTGGATCCTGGCCGCCGCCCTGATCGGCGTCGGGCGATCACTTGAAGTGATCCGGGCCAGTGCCGGCGTGGGTCTGCGAGCCGGCATCCTGGGCGAGATCATGCTGCTGTGTCTGGCAGATATGTTGGGAATCCTTCTGTCTCTGGGCCTGCTGCTTGGCCTGCGCCCCTGGTGGCAACTGAGCGGGCGCTGCTTGGCATCAGGGCGGCGTCTGATCCAGCGCCATGTCGATCGTCGATCTCCCACCAACGCTGATCCGGCGCCGGCGTAATAGAGATGATCACGCCCTGATCTGTCGCGGCACCGTCGATCGACCCTGTTTCAGAGATTGACCGGCCTGACCCCGCTTCGTACAGTAGAGCATGAGCCCCCATAGGACACCACTCATCACTAAGGCAGTCGGCGGGTAAGGGGGGTCGGCGGCCTGACAAGCAAGGAGACACCTCATGGTGGACATCCAGGTATCCGGAGTGCATCACTTCAAGATCAGCGACCGTTTACGCGAGCATGTGCGCGAGAAACTGGGCTCTTTGGAACGCTTTCATCTGAATATGACCAAGGTCGTGGTGACGCTCGGTGAGGCCGAGAACAAGTCCTTCCGCGCTGATGTCGAAATGCACCTGGCCCATGAAAAGGATGTCATTGCCCATGTGGTAGCCGAGACCGTCTATGCCGCCATCGACAAGGCCGCCGACAAGGCCGCCGCGCAGATGCGCCGCATGCACAGCAAACATGCCAAGCATCATAGCGATCGTCAGGCCGCAGCCCCGGTGTGACGCATCCAGGCCAGGCCTGCTCGTCAGCGCCCAGACCATGACTTGAGTCACCATGGAACGCCATCATCATCATGATGATGGCGTTCTGTGTTTTGGTCGGGAAGGGTCGCTGATGCATCGGCACGTGTCTTGTCCGTGGTGTGTCTTGAGCCGCCTCACCGCGCGTCTTGGTCAGGTTCTTGGTGCCGGTCGCAGGCTGTTGCCGGGCCTGTTGTTGGTGCTGCTCGCTGTTGAGGTCGCGGCGGCAGATGGTCAACAGTGGCTGCGCGTCGATCAGAGCGTTCCGGATTCCCTGGCCGGTACCTGGCGCAGTCTGGGTGACGGGCGGCGGGTGGACCTCGATCCCGGACAGTCATTGGCAGCGCTGCCGGTAGGGGCCTATCAGGCGGGCGCTACGATCGTCTATCTGCGCGATGGTGATGATGCCGGAGCCTATGCCCGGGCCCTGGTCGGCGCTCCAACCTTGACGGCCGATCGCTATCCGCACCGCGTCGCCCTGGCTGAAACCGGCCTGGGCTTCGACCACCTCAGTTTCATCATCGCGGTCTGGCGACGAGCTGATGGCCTGGAGTGGCCATGGGTCGCGCCCGATGACGGAGATCGTTTTGCCGGCGTCGGTTGGTTGTGCGAAACCATCTCCGGCAGGCCCGGATTGCATTATGATCGTGAGCGCGGCGTCTACGTCGATGACAGCGGACACCCGGTCATGGTGGTCGGAGCCGACGAGTCGGCTTCCGGTCCTGGTCCGGTTGTGCGCCCAGGCGACCTGATCTCAATGGTCCGTCCTGGTGACGCCTTTGCCACCATCGGCATGCTGGTGGCCGATCATGGTCACCAGGGTCTGCTGGATCCCGAGGATATGGTGGTCAGTGCCCAGCACCGTGGTGGCGCCCTGGCCGATCAGATCCAGATCCTGGCCCTGGGCCAGCTCTTTGGCCCCCAGGAACTCCATGTGCGGCGTCGTTCAGTCGAGCGCTTGAGCGCCCGACAACAGCGTGACGGCAGGGGATTGCGCCATCCCCTGTCCGACCGCAGTCCCGTGCAGCAGTTCATGGCCCTGCTGGGCATGATCATCATCATCGCCGTATTGATGCGGCGTATTCGTCGTCATCGTCGGGCCCAGGCGCAGTGATGACGCATCATTCATCGAGTCTGATCGGCATCCAGCCGGCGGTCTCGGTGTACTGTCGTTCGGCAAAGCACCACACGATCAGACGTTTGCCGGCGCGCCAAGCGTGGTCGTCGTAGAATCGGTCGGACAGATCACGGCGGATGGTGGTGATGGCATCGCCGCGTCGGGCCAAAACATCGATCCGGCGGCCCAGGTTGAGGGCCAGATGGGCGGCCACGCCTGAGGCCTCGGCGAACATGTCGCCGCCGGTCTCGAAGACCAGGCCGTGGCTGTCGGCCAGCAGCAGGATCGGGCTGGCGGGATCGGGCCGGAGCGGGGCGGCATCGGCGCCCAGGACGGTGACCAGGGGCAGGGTCTCACCCTGCTCCTGACCGGCCATGCGGGCCAGGTCGCCGATGACGGTCAGCTCATGCTCCATGGTGATGAAGTCTTCGCGCTCCAGGGCCTGCAACCAGGGCCGATCGGCGATGGCGGCGGCGATGGCGGCGGCGGCGATGGCCGCCCCACGGGGTGACCAGTGGGTGTCGGCCCGGCAGCTGACCGGCCCCTGCCCGGCGTCCTCGGCCCGCCCGGCCCGCAAGGCCGGCAGCAGATCGACCACGGCGATGTCAGCCTGGCGCAGGGCGGCGATGAAGTCCTGATGGTGCCGGTCGCTGCCGGCCACCGGTTCCAGGTCCGAGCCCGGCAGGCGATCAGGGTAGACCTGGGGCCGGTTGGGGACCGGGGCCAGCACCAGTTCGATGCCCATGGCAGCCAGTTGACGGTGGGTATCGATGATCACCGGCAGGGGGTCGCGGAAGGGTTCGCGACGGGATTGGGAGGCCTGTTGGGCGGCATCGCCCCAGAAGGGCCCGGCCCCGGCATGGCGGATCTCGCCCAGCAGAAACAGGAAACCGTCCTCACCGGCGGTCCAGAAACGGTCGGCGGCGGTCATCTCGGTGCCCAGGCGCCGGCACAGGGCGGCCAGGGCCTGCTGGGGGTCATCGGCGGCCGGGGCCCGGTCCAGGGCGCACACGGCGAGCAGGGCGATGAACAGGGCGGATCGCAGCATGGGGGTCCTGTCTATGGCACGATGTCAGCGAACCAGCGGGCCAGGCGACGGCCGGTGTGTTCGACCAGGAAACCGGCGTTGAGGCCGTCGTAGTCCGCCGCCACGCTCTGCCAGGGGACCAGACGCAGGGTGATGGTCTGGTCCTGGCGCAGCCTAGCGGTCGGCAGGATGCGCCCCTGGCGTTTGGCGAAGAAGCGGATGATGCCATGGTCCGGTTCCAGGGCCAGCCCGGAAGGATCGCGCAGGTCGGTGACATAGGCCAGCATCAGGTAGTCGGCGTAGGGGGCTCCGGGATCGGGCGGGTCGCTGATCTCGACGATCCGGCCACGGGCGATGGTCTCCCCGGCGCTGACGTCTGGCTCTGGTTCCGGTTCCAGGCCAGGCTCGACGGTCGGCAGGGCCAGGGGCCGCCAGTCGCCGAAGGACAGTTCGCGGGCGCTGAACTGCCACACCAGGACCCGGACCTGGGCCAGGCGATCGCGGCCTTGGGCCAGATCCTCGACCAGGGCCCGGCGGGTGGCGATGGCCCCGGCATCGTTGCGGGCCACCCGGTCGACCGGACTCTGGAGGTGGTAAGCCAGTTGTTCGGCCAGACCGGCATGTTCGCCCCAGCCCATGGCGGCCAGGCTGTAGATATTGGTGAAACTGTCGCCCAGCAGCAGCACCGGGGCCGGGCTGGCCGGTCGCCAGGGCTGGCCGTCGGCATCACGCACCACATCGATCACGGTCGATTCCGGCCCCAGCAGGGGCTCGCCGTCGCCCTCCTGCAGCATGATGGCGATGTCGCCGCGCTGGGCGATCGGGGTCGGATGACGGCGCCAGACCTGCTGTGGACGCTGATCAAGACGACTGGTGGCCAGCACGGTGGCGGCCAGTCCGGCCGAGGCCAGGCGCAGGCCGGCGGGCGACCAGTGGGTATCGGTGCGCAGATAGGCCGGGGTCTGCTCGGCCACCGCGGCCAGGTCTGCGGCCGGGTCGTAGACGGCGATGCCGGCCTCGGTCAGGGTCGCCAGCCACTGCGCCCAGGAGCTGTTGTGGAGCGGGGCGGCTGGGGCGGCGCTGGTCAACTGGCGGGTCTGGATGGCCGGTTTGACGCTGACCGGCATCAGCACCAGGGTGATGTCACGCTCGGCGAGCTGGCGATGCAGGTCGAGGATGCCGACCAGCGGATCTGGTTCGAGATCCGGGTCGTCCCCACGCCGCCGGGCCCGCAGATGGCGGGGGTCCAGGAATCCGGCCCCGGTCAGGTGGTCGACGTCGGGCAGGTAGAACAGCCAGCCGTCGCGACCCAGACAGGCCTTCTCATTGCCCTGACCCAGGCGCAGCAGTAGGCTCTGGACCGGATCGCGGCTGAGGGCGGCGAGCCAGAAGTGGTCATCCAGCCGGTCGCTGAAGGCGGTGATGCGCCCCATCATGGCCCGGTTGGCGGCCAGCAGACCGGCCCCGCCGCCCTCGGCCTCACGCCAGGCGCGGGTCATCTCGTCGCCTGTACCCTGCCACTGCTGCCACGGCAGGGCGGCGTCCTGGGGGTCGATCAGCCCCAGGCGGGGAGCCAGCAGCTGGATCAGCCCCCCGCCGCCACAGACGGCCAGGAACACCAGGCTCATGACCCAGGCCGCCGGTCGCGAGATGGTGGTGTGGCCGATCTCGGCCCGGGCCTGGTCCTCACGGGAGACCGAGGCGGCCGGGCGGGCATCAGGATTGGTGGAGGGAGGGGTGGATGTCATGCTAGAAGATGAAGTAGATGAAGGGGTGGAAGGAGGTCGCGGCGAGCATCGTCAGGCTGAGCACCAGCAGGGCCATGATCAGGGCCAGGCGGGGGGCGTTCAGGCGACGGGTGAAGTCCCAGGTCTGGACCCCGCCCCAGGCGATGATCCCGGCCAGCAGCAGTGACAGCAGGTGATAGGGGCTGTAGATGCGCCCGGCCACCAGGGCGGCATTGGCCCCGCCGCCGAGGCCGATCATGTCCCCGCAATAGCGCAGGGCCGTGGCCAGATCCTCGGCCCGGAAGAACACCCAGGTGACCAGGACGATGATGAAGGTGATGGCGACCCGCAGCGGATGGGGCAGACGGCGGTAGGGGCTGTCCCGACCCTGGAGGCGTTCCAGGGCCAGCATGCCGCCGTGGATCGCACCCCAGATGACGAAGGTCCAGGCCGCGCCATGCCACAGGCCGCCCAGGAGCATCACCAGCATGAGGTTGACGTAGGTCCGCGATGGCCCCTGTCGGTTGCCGCCCAGGGGCACGTACAGGTAGTCGCGCAGCCAGGTCGACAGCGACAGGTGCCAGCGCCGCCAGAACTCGGTGATCGAGGCGGCGTGATAGGGGGAGTCGAAGTTCTTGGCGAACATGAAGCCCATCATCAGGCCCAGGCCGATGGCCATGTCGCTGTAGGCCGAGAAGTCGAAGTAGATCTGGAAGGCATAGGCCACCACCCCATACCAGGCCTCGATGGCCCGCAGACTGTCGGCGGCGAAGCAGGTGTCGGCCACCGCCCCGCAGGGATCGGCCAGGAGGATCTTCTTGGCCATGCCCATGGAGAAGAAGGCGGCCCCACGGGCGAACTTCTCAAGGGTGTGGCTGCGTTCGCGCAGCTGGTCGGCCACCTCCTGGAAGCGGACGATAGGGCCGGCCACCAGCTGGGGGAACATGCTGATGTAGCAGAAGAAGTCGCCGACATGGCGGATGGCGCGAGCCTGGCCCCGGTACACGTCGATGGAATAGCTCATCGACTGGAAGGTGTAGAAGCTGATGCCCAGGGGCAGGGTGATGCGCAGGAAGGTGCGATAGGTGGCGGCTTCCAGCCCCAGGCCCTCCATCAGGGCGTTCCAGCTATCGAGGCCGAAGTTGAAGTACTTGAAGAAGCCCAGCAGGGTGAGGTTGGAGCAGATCGAGACGATCAGGGCCCAGCGCTGATGGCGCTGGCGCGGGCCGTTCGGATCCAGCAGCGGCACCGGCCCCCGCCAGGTCTCGCGGCGCAGATGTCCGGTCTGCACCAGGCCGGCGCAGTAGTCGATCAGGGTCGACGAGAACATCAGGACCACGAATAGGGGATTGGTCCAGCCGTAGAACACATAGCTGAGCAGGGTCAGCAGATAGTGCTCGCTGCGCCGTGGGCCCCATAGCCGGGCCGCATGATAGAGGGCCAGGGCCAGGGGCAGGAACAGGAAGACGAAGACGACCGAGCTGAAGACCATGCGGGCGGCTTCTAGCGCTGGCCGGCGGCGATTCTGGCCCGCCAGGCCTCGACCCGGCGCGACACCTTCTCGGCGCCCTCGCGGCTGACGTGGTCGATGTTGACGAAGTCAGAGGGTTCCAGGCCGTTGTTGCCGGCGTTGTTCAGGTCGTAGAAGAACACCGTGCCAGCGAAGCGTCGTTCGAGGTCACGCAGCTTCTCCATCTGGTCCTGATAGGCGCTGGCCGGCGTCCCGGACTTGTCCTTGATATTGGTGCCGCCGGTGATCGGGTGGAAGGGCTGGGTATAGATCAGCAGTTTGACGCCCCGGTTCTGGAGGGTGGTGGCGATCTCCTCGACGATCCGCCAGCGGCCGGGATCAAATTCATAACGCTCACGTCCATTGCCGACATTACGGGCCTCGTTGGCGGCGGACCTGATCTGGCGTTCGCTGGCACTGCCCTGGCCGGTCCAGCCCCAGGGCTGTTGCGACCAGATGGCGCTCAGTTCCGGGCTGGTGAGGATGTTGCTGACCGTCACCCGACCGCCGGGCTCGTCGGCGAAGATCTGGGCCCCCTTGCCCTGTTCGGCTCGGAAGGCCGACGATGAACGGAACGTGCTGTTCATGCGGCCATGCTCACCCCAGCGGCGGTTGACGAAGCGGGTGTGCCAGGTCAGGACCACGTATTCCAGGTTGGGGAGGTGGACCAGGTAGTGGTCGATCAGGGTCTTCTGCAAGGGCAGGCCACTGCGTTGCTGGCACAGGTTCAGGGCCAGGGGGGTGACCAGATTCTCCTCGCCCATGAAGAACTCGGTACGGTTGGCGAACCAGGCCTGACAGTCGCCCAGGGCGACCAGGCGCAGCTGGTCCTTCAAGCGGAACAGCAGGGGCATCTTGTCGGCGATGTCCACGGCGTAGTCCCAGCGGCCTCCGGCGTCTGGCAGTTGCAGCTCCTGCAGGACATCATGGAAGCGTGGCCGCCGTCCTTCCAGGGCATTGCTGGTCTCAACCGTCTGCAGAATGGGTTCGACGTCGGGGAAGGGTCGTAGGTGCAGGGTGACCGGCCGTGGTCCCCGCCGACCCCCGCCCTGGCCGGTGCCCTCGGGGATCACCGGGGTCCGGGTGATCGGTTGGGCCAGGTTGCGCCGGACCAGCCAATGGCTGACATGGATACGGTCGGCATCCAGGGTGCCGCGTACCACCCGGGTGACCTCCCACTCGTACCAGCCCAGGGCCTCCTGGTAGACCCGGATGGCCTCGGGTGGTGGCGGCGGCGATTGCCGTCGCAGCAGGGCCTCCACCACCACCGTGGCGTCGAGGCGGTCGGTGGCCAGGGTCATGGACTCGGACTCTTCCGGTTCCTGTTCAGCGGCTGGTGCTTCCTCGGCGGCGGTCGTGCCCTCAGCCTCGCCAAGGATCGTCTCTATGCCTTTGATCACTAGGCGACGGATGCGCTCACGCGGCATGCCCATGACCGCTTCGCCGCCTCCGGGCATGGTCACCCGGATGCGGATCTGACGTTCGGTCTGTTCGATCACCTCGCCTTCGATGACAGTGCCATTGTTCAGTTCAATGACATCGGCGGCTGAGGCATGGGTTGTGCAGAACAGACAGACGGCCAGACAGAACAGGATGCGATGCAACAAGCACATGAGAGATCCCTTCTGTCGTACAAACGAGACGTCACAGGCATCGTGACAGTACGGATCTTGTCCCGGGCCATGCAGGTCTGGGATCAGACAGGATCGTAGGCCACAAGCCCTGAACAGAGACTCACAGCACATTATAGTCTTGGTGAGCGCGTGGCGTTGATGAAGGGGGGCATCGGGATTGCGTCATGTATGATACACGGTTCCTGTTGTGGTCGCTGCGGTGGTCAGCATGAGAGGAACGCGGGAGTGGAGTTGGGCTCTGCCATTGCTCCTAGGAGTCTGTAAGGGATAGCGACCGAGCATGGCGCAGTGCATTTTCGAGTTCCGATTTCGTCGAAAACCGCAGTCATAGCCGTAGCTATGGTGAGGATTTTCGGCGGAATCGGGGCCGAAAAGGCCAAGCCAGGCGACGTGTCAGTCTATTCCTTACAGGC
>SLQH01000190.1 GCA_007131555.1 Planctomycetota bacterium
GCAGTAGTTACTGGCGAGTCCGGGGCTGGAAAGGCGATGCGGAGGTCTGTTGCTGACAGCCATAGCCGCATTATTACACGGAGTACCGGGCTTGGCCCGTGTACATTAGCGGGCGGTGATTCTTGAGGCCGGTATAAGCCGGGGCGGCGACACCATCGTTGTACCCCGCTGGCGCTTTGGGGTGCCGCTCATGGTCACGAGGCGCGGTGACTACGCGCCGTAGCACAGGGGCCTTGCCGACGATCGGGCTGGCACTTGGCGAAGGCATGGAAACCACGCGTATGCACGCGGGCCAAGGCCCGGTGCTCCGTGATGGCTGTGTGATGGGCGGAGCTTTCTGGCGAGTTCGGACCCAATAATGATAACCCTATTCCTTACAGACTCTTATGGCATGACCTGTGCGTATCTCCCCCGCCTCGGATCTGCCATCCGAGCATGAGGAGCCGGTCATGCCCATCAGTGCCATCGCCGCCAATCAAATACCCGGCCAAGGGGGTCATTCCCTCCAGGCCTTCCGGGAAGCTGATTTTCTCTCCATCATGCTGGCCGAGATCACCAACCAAGACCCCTTCGAGCCCACCAAGACCGCTGAAATGGTCCAGAACATGCAAAAATTGCAGGAATTGGCCAACACCCGCTTCGACAAGTTCCGCAACGACCTGCGCTGGGCCGAGGACCTGATCGACAAGCCGGTAACCATCCAACAGGCGGCCATCTCCGAATTCGAGGCCCAGGCCCTGCGCGACAAGGGCATCAACGTGGATGTCGGCTTCGGTTTCGTCCAGGGCGTGGTCGACTCCTACCGGGTGGTCGGCGAACAGGTCTGGCTGACCATCGCCGGCAAGGAATATCCGATCGACAATATCCAGAAGGTCGAACCGCGTCTGCGCGACCAGGGCTCACTGGTCGAAATCGCCGGCAGCCTAATCGACCGCGAGGTCCGCTACATCGACGGCGACGGCATCTCCACCGGCCGGGTGACCGACATCGTCTGGGACGGTTACGGCAACATGGCCCTGACCATCAACGGCCGCAATGTGCGCTTTGAGCTGATCCGAGGGATCGCCGGGCAGCCGTGACACGATGCCGCTGGGCAGACCTTGGCGAGGAACTGCTGGGTTTCGTACGGCGTTAAATCCGTCTCTGTTTGACAAGCGCTGCGTCCGAAATGGTCTCTCACGCAAAGATCACCAAGAACGCAAAGGCCCTGCGGGCGGCAGACGCGCCTCAACGAGGCCGTGATGCGATGCCCTGCGCCTGCCTGTCTCTTAGAATTTGAGCAGGACTCCAACAAGAAGATGTTGATCCTTACCGGCGGTATCTGCCAGCCCTCGCAGACGCCATGTGACGCTGGCATATGTCAGGTCCAACACTGCCGTGTAGTATCCTCGTTCACCGTCCGTCAATCGTTCCCGGTCCCAATCATGCAGATATCCCGCCCTCAAGGAGACGCCATTACACACCATCCAGTCGATTGCTTTGTAGGAATATCCCAGGGTGACACCAGCGGCGCGATGATAGACATCGACGCTCAGTTCGATTCCTGAAAAACGCGGCGATTCACCACCATTTTGAAAGTCGGCAAGATATGCCCCGACATTGCCGCCAAAGCCCAGGCTGGTACTGTACTCAAGGCCCATGGTCGGCATCCACGTCCAATCACGTGAGGTCTGCGGCCTACGGCTTGGCGCTGGGGCATCGTCGGTTCCTTCCTCTGCGCCCAACAACAGACAGGTGCTGATCAACAAGAGCAACATGACTGTCAACGGTTTCAGGAACTGGCTCATGCTTGCCTCCATGTAGCTGTCTTTCTGGTCGGTACCCTGGGATTGTAGGGGCCATCAATCCCCCTCATCACCAGCCAACGGGCGGCGCCGAGGAACCCGGTCCAGCACCGCCGTGAAGGCTCCGGGCCGCTCGGCGCTGGCCCGGGTGGAGATGAGGACTTCGGTGGCCAGGGCCGACACCTTCTCGGCAATGGCCGTGGTGATGAAGGCGTTGATGGATACGCCGTCGCTGCGGGCAATCTCCCGCAGATGACGATGCAGGGAGTCTGGAAGCGTGATGTGCACGTTTGTCATGTGGGTTCCTGGTGACAACCCAGCCCCTGCAAGCCTGAAGACATCCTGTTGATCATCCTTCTGTAGTACCCGCTACCACAGCCCCTGGCAACCCCGACTTCCGGATTTGCCATCATGCCGTTCTGGAGTTCGTACCACCTTCCCCGATCACCCCTTGACGTTTTCAAACGATCGTTTTAATCAGGCGTATGACCGACGCTGATACTCGGAGCCGTCTGCTGGACGCCGCTGAACGTCTGTTTGCCGAAGAGGGCTTTGCGGCCGTGGGCCTACGGGCCATCACGGCGGCGGCGGGGGCCAATCTGGCGGCGGTCAACTACCACTTTGGCAGCAAGGATGGCCTGCTGCGGGCTCTGTTGGAGCGTCGGGTCACGCCCTTGAATGCCGCTCAGGAGGCCCATTTGGATGCTCTGGAGGCCGCCCATGGCACCAGTCCCTGGCCGCTGGATGCGCTGTTGCGAGCCCTGTTCGAGCCCCTGGTCACCGAGCCCTGCATCCGGGATGCGCCCCATTTCCGCCGTCTGTTGAGCCGCATGTACCTGTATCGCGATGACCGCGATCACATGGAGCCCACCCTCAACGAACTCTCCGGAAGCCTGCGCCTGCGCTTCGTCGAGGCCCTGCGGACGGCCTTGCCCCATCTCGATACTGAAGTCTTCTTCTACCGTGCCGCCTTCCTGTCCGGAGCGATGTGGGCCGGGATGGCCCATCTTGAGGAACAGGCCGCCTGCTGTGCCCGTAGCGGCGAGAACTGGGTCCCGACTCACGTTGACTCCCAGCGAGCCGTAGAGGAACTGATCCGCTTCTGCCACGGTGGCCTGGTGGCAGCCGTGACCAGCATCGGGGAGAAGGACCATGCCTGATCGTCTGCCTGTCGTGCTCCTGGTCCTGGTCCTCAGCGCCTGCGGCCCCGCGACCACCCGCCATGCCCCGGAGTTGGATCTGCGCCTGCCGGAGGCCTGGGTGGCCGAAGCGGCTGGCGATCCACCCCCGACCGCCTGGCTTGATGACCTTGATGACCCCCTCCTGACGGAGCTGGTCCAGGAGGCCAGATCGGA
>SLQH01000172.1 GCA_007131555.1 Planctomycetota bacterium
AGTGGGCGTGAAATATTCCGGAATGGTCTCACGCAGAGAGCGCAGAGGCCTTGCGGGCGGGCGGGGCAGGGATGGTTCCTATCCCTTGCGTCCCCAGGCCAGCAGGGGCTGGTAGCGGGGGCCGGTGGTCTCGGGCAGCAGGGGGATGATCTGGGGGGTCTGGATGCCGGGCATCCAGGAGCGCAGGTCTTCAGGACTGAAGCCGTGATGCAGATGGCCGTAGCGACGGCAGTCGTCGTGGTCGTGCCGAGCCAGGGTCAGGATCACCAGGTGGCCCCCAGGTGCCAGGGCGCTGATGGCCCGGGCCAGGGCTCGGGCCGGGTCGGCGATGTACTGGAGGCTTTGCAGGAACAGAACAGTGTCGCAGGGCTCGGTCAGAGACAGGTCCTCGGCCGCGCAGGCCAGATAGCGGATATGGCTCAGGCCGAGGTCGGCGATGCGCTGGCGACCGGCGCTGACCATGGCCTCGCTGGGATCGACACAGATCAGGGTCGTGGCCTGGGGGGCTAGCATCTCGATCATGGCCCCGTCACCGGCGCCGATGTCGGCGCACACGCCCAGGCGCACCAGGGGCAGCAGGGCATGGGCGATGCTGTCCCAGCTGCGGCCGGGGGCATAGGTCCGGTGCAGGCTGCCGGCCACCCGATCGACCCAGGAGGTGCCGGCCTCCAGACGCAGGCGGGCCAGGTGCTCGGCATCGACGCGCAGGCGCGGGTCATCGTGATAGAGGTCGCGCACGCAGTCCCAGACCCGTCGGGCATCGGGCTCCATGTCCTCGCGCAGGCGGTAGCGCCGGGCGCTGCCTTCGGCCAGATCGCGGATGAAACCGGCCGCCTTGAGCTTGGCCAGATGACCGGAGGCCGAACTCTGGGCCAGATCCAGGACCTCCTGGACCTCGGCCACGGTCAGGGGCTCCTGGGCCAGGATGGCCAGGATACGCAGGCGGGTGGGGTCAACGATCAGGCGTAACAGGTCATCATAGGGCATGGCGGGCACGGGCTCCGGAGCTATAGATGGCAGGCGCCGACAAGATCTTGCAGGTCATCGATGCCCTGCTCGTCGCACCAGGCGCTCAGTCCGGCGATGATCCGGGTGGCGGCGCTGGGATCAACGAAGGTGGCGGTGCCGATCTGCACGGCCCGGGCTCCGCACATCAGGTAGGCCAGGGCGTCCTCGGTCTCCATGATGCCGCCCAGACCGATGATCGGGATGCCTACCGCAGCGAAGACCTTGTAGACCATGGCCAGGCCAACCGGACGGATTGCCGGGCCGGACAGGCCGCCAGTGATATTGGCCAGGACCGGCCGGCGTCTCTTGACGTCGACCGCCATGCCGATGAGGGTGTTGATCAGGGCCAGGGCATCGGCGCCAGCGTCCTCGGCAGCCCGACTGGTGCTGACGATGTCGGTGACGTTGGGCGACATTTTGACGATCAGAGGGCGGCGGATGACCGCTTTGACCGCCCCCACCACGGCGGCGATGGCGGCCGGGTCGGCGCCGAAGGCGATGCCGCCGTGGGCCACGTTGGGGCAGCTGATATTGAGTTCGTAGGCATCAATGCCGGTGGCCTCCTCCAGGCGTTCGGCCACCGCCACGTACTCCTCGATGCGGGATCCGGCGATGTTGACGATCACCCGTGGCGCCAGGTCTCGCAGGTAGGGCAGTTTGTCGGCGATGAAGGCCTCGACCCCGACGTTAGCCAGGCCGATGGCGTTGAGCATCCCAGCCGGGGTCTCGGCCAGGCGTGGGGTGGGGTTGCCGAAGCGGGGTGCGGCGGTGATGGCCTTGGTGACGATGGCTCCCAGGGTCTCAATCGCCATCACCCCGGCCAGTTCCTGGCCGTAGCCGCAGGTGCCGGAGGCCACCATCACCGGATTGGCCAGAGACATGCCGGCCAGTTCTAGGGCGAGTCCCATAGCACCTCCCGCGACGCAAATACCGGCCCCTCGACGCAGACCCGGGCCCGCCCTTCCTGGCCATCGGCAGTGCGGGTGCGGCAGACACAGCCCATGCATACCCCCAAACCGCAAGCCATCCGCTCTTCCAGGGAGACGTGGCAGGCCAGGCCGGCCTCCTCGGCGGCAGCGGCCACGGCCCGCATCATCGCCGTGGGGCCGCAGACCAGGAGGTGGGCCTCGGGCGGCAGATCGGCCAGGCCGGCGGTGATCTGGGCATGCTCGCCGGCGCTACCGTCGTCGGTGAACAGGCGCAGGTCGGGGCACAGGCTGGCCAAGTCGTCGGCCAGCACCAGACGGGCGGCGGTACGGGCCCCGTAGAGCAGGCGGAAGGGTCGACCGGCGGCGTGCAGGCGCCGGGCCAGGAAGTGCAGGGGGGGCAGGCCAAGGCCGCCGGCTACCAGGACCGGCAGGGCCGGCGGCGGGGGGATCGGGAAGGGGCGGCCCAGGGGTAACAACAGGTCGAGGGTGGTGCCCGTCTGGGCGGCGGCCAAGGCCCTGGTGCCGCGTCCGACGACGTCGAAGAGCAGATCCAGGCGGGTGCCGTCAGCATCGTGGACTCCCAGGGGGCGGCGCAACAGGATGTCGCTGTTCTGGGGCCGCAGGAAGGCGAACTGCCCCGGAGCGATGTCCGGCAGGGGGGGCTCACAGGCGAGTTTCAGGAGGTGGATGCCGGGGCCGAGGGCGCGGTTGGCCGCCACCACGGCCGGCATCTGGCGCGGGGCCTCAGGGGGGGGCGCTGGTGGAGGGCATGGGTCTGGCATGGTGGCAGTATGGTGGCGATGTCCCCGGAAGGAACCGCCAAGCAGGGAGGGAGCGCAGAGAGGTTGTCTGTAACGCACACAGCATGTCACGGTCGGCCTTGAGGCTGGCACGCAGCGGCCACATATGGTGTACTCAACCAACGTATATGGGTTGGGTTGTGTCTTGAGCACTGGCCAGCCGCCGATTGTCTGCAACACATGTGGTCGTATCGGCAATGTAGTCATAAGTGCGCTACATGACAGCCATATTCCTTTGATCCAGGAGCCTTATCCATGCGCTGCCTTCAGATCTTGCTTGCCCTTCTCGCCGCCATTCTCCTGACCGGGGCGGTTACCAGTTGTGGTTCTGGTCTTGATACCACCGATCCAGGTCCGGGTCCCGGTGATCCTGGGGATCCCGGAGATCCAGGTGATCC
>SLQH01000166.1 GCA_007131555.1 Planctomycetota bacterium
AGGCCAAGTATCTGTGGATCGCCTGGCGGGCGGCCATCAACAAGGCGCCCGAGCATGCCTTGGTCACGGCCCGCTTCACAGCCGAGCGCTTCCCAGACAACGAGGCCTTCGCCGCCGAAGAGCGCTTCATGCGTCAGTTGTTTGCTGAGGATTAGGAGATCCTGGGAGTGTGTTAAGCAAATAGATTGAGCGAAGTAGGCGTGAGGTTTTCCGGAATGTTCTTCCGGAATGGTTTCACGCAGAGAGCGCACAGGCCTTGCGGATAGCAGGCGCGTCCGGCAGTCTGTCGGCGCGATAGGTGTTGGCGTTGCTGTGCCGGCTCGGCGATGGGGCTTGCGGTTCAGGGTCATCAAGACAGGCTGTGGTCATGAGTGAATTTACCTTGATAGAACGGCATGCGGTGCCGCAGCTGCGTCTTGAACTGCAGGTCTACGCCCATCCCGGTGGGGCCCGCCATGTCCATCTGGCCAACGATGATGCTCATCGGGCCTTTGCGGTGGCCTTCCGGACCGTGCCTGAGGACGACACCGGTCTGCCCCACATCTTGGAACATCTCAGTCTCTGTGGTTCACGCCGCTTTCCGGCCCGTGACCCCTTCTTCATGATGCTGCGGCGCAGTCTGCAGACCTTCATGAATGCCTTCACCTATCCCGACATGACCTGTTATCCTTTCGCCACCCAGGTGGCCAAGGATTTTGATCACCTCCTCGACATCTATCTTGATGCGGTGTTTGCGCCGCGTCTTGACGCGCTTGATTTCGCCCAGGAAGGGTGGCGTCTGGAGCCGGTCCAGCCGGGAGCGGTCGAACCAGGCCCGGATCCGGCGCAGTGGACCCTGTGCGGCGTGGTCTATAATGAGATGAAGGGGGCCATGGGCAGTACCGATGCCCAGATCTTCGATGCCTTGGGGCGACATCTGCTGCCCGACACCTGTTATCGTTTCAATTCCGGTGGTGATCCGCGGGCCATCCCTGACTTGCGCCACGAGGATCTGCTGGCCTTTCATGCCCGGCATTACGGTGGTGCCAACGCCTGCTTCACCACCTATGGCGACCTGGATACGAAGCGGGTGCAAGACCGCTTCGCGCCATATCTGGAGGCCCATCCTGGGGCCGTGATCCCGCCGCCGGGTCTGCAGACGCCGTTGTCGCTCGACCGTGTCGTCGAGGTGCCGGTGCCGCATGCCGCCGGGCAGGATCTGCGCGACATATCAGCGGTGTCGATGGCCTGGCTGTGGGGCGATGACGCCGATATCGATCAGGCCCTCAAGGCCGAGGTCGTTGACCGTCTGTTGACCGGTCATGATGCCGCGCCCCTGACCCTGGCCCTGGATTCCAGCGGTCTGGGCCGTAGCAGCAGCGGCAGTGGCTACATGTCAGCCTTGCGCAATGGGGTCTTCATGGCCGATATGGCTGGGCTTGATCCGGCTGATTACAAACGGTTCCGGCCCTTGGTGGAGGAGACGCTGGGGGCTGTGGTGCGTGATGGTCTGCCCCGCGAGGAGGTGGCGGCGGCCCTGCATCAGGTCGAGATCGCCCGGCGGCGCATCGGTGGCGACCGTTTGCCCTATGGTCTTGAACTGTGTCTGCACGTTGTCAAGCAATGGAATCATGGCGGTGATATCCGTAGTGGCGTCGATCAGGATGAGGCCATCGCCCGGGTGCGCGATTGGGCTCAGGACCCCGCCGTCATCACCGATGCGGTCCGCATGTGGCTGCTCGACAACCCTCATAGGATTGAGTTGCAGGCCCAGCCTGATGACGACTTCACGGCTCGTCAGGAGACGGCGGCCCGTGATCTGATCACAGAGCGCATTGCCGTCCTTGATGACCTGCAGCGCGGTGCCCTGCATGCTGCGGCCTTGGCCCTGGCCCAACGGCAAGGCCAGGAAGTCGACCCCGCCGGTCTGCCGACCCTGGCTCCTGAGGACATCCCCGCTCAGCGGCCCTGGAGCACGGGGCGGCGCAGTGGTGCGGCCACGGTCTTCGCTGCTGGCACCAATGGTCTGGCCCATGCCGTGGCCGTGTTGCCGCTGGGGCCTGTCAGTCAGGAGCAGATCCCCTTGTTGCCGACCTTGTGTACTGCGCTCGGTCATCTGGGTGTCGGGGTGCGTGACTATCGAGCCCAGGCAGCCCACATCATTGCCACCTGTGGTGGCTGCAGTGCCGGTCATGACATCAGTCGCAGTCCGGATGGCAGCGTGGTGCGTGGAGTGGTGACCTGTGATGTGCATGGCCTGGCCGATCGGGCGGCTGAGTTTCTGACTCATCCCCGCGCCGCGCTTCAGGATCTGCGCCTGGATGAACACGAACGCCTGCATGAACTCAATACCCAGGCCCTCGACAATCTCCAGCATGCGGTCCTGTCACAGGGCCACGTCCTGGCTGCCGCCGCCGCTGGGCGGGCTTGTGGGGGGCGAGCGGCTCTGGCTCATAACCTCTATGGCCTGGGGCGTTTGCCATGGCTACGGGCCATCTGTACCGATCGCGACCGGGCTGTGGCCCTGATGGGTGATCTGCGGGGCCTGCTGGAATCTCTGGCCGCCGGTCCGGTCCATCTGGCCCTCATCAACGATGACCCTGAGGCCTTGTTGCCGGTGCTCAACCAGGCCTGGGAGGGCTGTCAGCAGGTCGAGACCCTGCCGGTGATCGGGCTGGAACTGCCCGGCGATCAGACCCTGGCTCCGACCTGCTTCACCACTGCCACTGCCGTCAACTATTGCGCCATGGCCTACCCGGCCCCCCCCATGACCCATCCCGATGCCGCCGCCCTGGCCGTGGCTGCTCAGTACCTGCGTGATCAGGTACTCCACAATCGGATTCGTGAACGGGGCGGTGCGTATGGCTCAATGGCCCGTTACGATGGCAATACCGGCACCTTCACCATGGCCAGCTATCGTGATCCGCGTCTGCAGGCGACATATGATGACATGCGTCATGCGGCCTGCTGGCTGATCGACCATCCCCACGATCCGCGTCTCTTGCATGAGGCCGTCTTGGGGGTCATCGCCCGTTGGGATGCGCCCGCCAGTCCGGTTGGTGAGGCCCGGCGGCGCCTGATGGGCGATCTGCTGGACCGTGGTCCGGAGGTGCTCGACCCCTTGCGCCGGGCCATTCTGGCGGTGA
>SLQH01000156.1 GCA_007131555.1 Planctomycetota bacterium
ACGGGCCAAGTAGTAGCGCCGGCTTTAGCCGGCACGGATGGTGGGCTTCAGCCCGCCGTTCCACTACCAAACACCAGATCCCACCAACAATCACCCACGGCATCCGTCCATCAACCTCCAGCTCCATCCAAAACCACCGCCCAACACAAAACCACCACGGAGCACCGGGCCTTGGCCCGCGTGCAGCGGAAAGTTTCTGCCTGGCAAGGATCACCGTAGCCATAGCCGTAGCTATGGTGAGGTTTTTCAGCGAAATCGAGGTCGAAAAGGCCAGACCAAGCGACGTGTCAGTCTATTCCTTGCAGGCCCCTAGTCGTCAAGCGAAGGATCATCATCGGCATCGGGCACTGCCTCCGTTTCAGCATCTTCCAGCACCACCTGCTCACTGGCGGGGTCGCTTTCTGATGGCCCCTCGGCTTGAGGTTCGGGCTCTGACTCCGGCTCTGACTCCGGCTCAGGCTCTGACTCCGGCTCCGGCTCTGACTCCGGCTCCGGCTCCGGCTCAGGTTCAGGCCGCCGCTTGAACACGGTCACCTCTCCATGACTGAGATCCTCCAGCACCAGACGTTCTTCAGCCCACCAGGCACGGATGCGGACCCGACGACCATCGACATCCAGGACAAGATAACTGGCATCGGCCCGGGCATTGAAGGTGTAATTGGCTCGCGTGGTGGCATCACGAAAGCGCAGGACCAGGCGCTCTTCACCGATGTGGAGATGATAGCGGCGACACTGGTCGGCAACCAGGTCCAAGGCGGAACGGGTCTTGGGATCGTCAGCATCACCGAGGCGCATACTGGCTAGACGCAGCATGATCTCGGCATCGGGAACCCACGCCCCCAAGACCTGTTCGGCCTGGACCGGTCGAGCACGCCGCAAGACCCGTTCCCGGGCCGCTTCAACAGCAACCAGAATGGGATGGCGCACGCCGTCCTGGGCATGGATATGATGCCCCCAAACACACAACACCCAGATGGCCGCCGCCATTGACCAGCGGCGCACTGACATCGGCTGGAGCGTGATGCTCATCCATGATAACGGCCTCGGCATATCCCCCATGATAACCGGGACACGACCCGGCACAATCTCCTCGGCTACTACTCCAGGCCTGCAAAGGATTCCGTAGCGACTGTGATCCCCAGACCCGGTACGGCCTTCCCTGAGCCTGATTGAGCATAGAGTTGCCGCCATGCCCAACGACATCTACCATACCAAGGCCGTCTTGGATCTCATTGACCGCACCCTTGATGAAGATCTGGGGACAAACGGCGACTGTACCGTCGCCGCCCTGGTGACCCCTACAGCACGCCTCAACGGCGTGATCACCGCCAAACAGGCCGGGGTCATCTGCGGCTTGCCGATCCTGACTCCGATCATGGCAGCAGTCGCAGCCCGCCAGGGCACCGGGCCAGTGGTGATCGACGCCCTGGAGCCTGATGGCAGCGTGGTCCAGCCCGGAACGGTGGTCGTCCGTCTCCATGGCGATGCCCGCACCATCCTCATGGGTGAACGCAGCGCCCTCAACATCGCCCAGCGCCTGAGCGGTTGTGCCAGCGTGGCCGCCACCTGCGCGGCCTTGATCTCAGGGACTCGGGCCCAGGTCTACGACACCCGCAAGACGACCCCCGGCATGCGCTCCCTGGAAAAACACGCGGTGATCTGTGGCGGCTGTCGCAATCATCGCCAGGGCCTCTATGACCAGATTCTGATCAAGGAGAACCATATCGCCCTGATGGGCAATAATGATGGTCCGGCCGCCGCCGTACGTCAGGCCAAGGCGCATAATCCCGGTGTGCTGGTCGAGGTTGAGATCGAGCGTCTCGAAGACCTCGCGCCAGTCATCGCCGCCGGAGCCGACATCGTATTGTTGGACAACATGGACTGTGCGGCCCTGCGTGAGGCCGTTGCCATCCGGGGCACGTCTGCCTGTGAGTTGGAAGCCTCTGGCGGCATCACCCGCCACAACCTGCGGGCGGTGGCTGAAACCGGGGTTGATCGGATCAGCATTGGCGCTCTGACCCATTCCGTCGAGGCCCTTGATCTGTCATTGCGCTGTACGGTGATGGATGCCTGAGACCCGGCTGCACACCGCACCTTCAGCACCGGACTTTGAGGACTGCCTGACGGCACTATCCGCACATCAGACCCTGTTGTGTCTTGATGGCGGCCCCGGCGGTTGGTCCTACCTGATGTGGGATGCTCCAGGACGGCCGCTCCGTCACCTGGATGACCTGCCGACCATCAGCCATGGTCAGGCCCATGACGCAGGTCTGGGCTGGCCAGGCCACATTGACGGCGGATGGCTGGTGCAACTCGACTACGAATTCCCGGTTGGCCCCTGGGCCCTACCGCTGCTTGAACCCGGCACCATCACCGGCTGGGCCTGGCCTCTGGACCGGGCCCTGGCCTGGGATCCCCAGGGACAATGCCATCTGATCGCCCGTGATGAAGACGATGTCACAGCGCTCACCCAGACCCTGGCCAGCCTCAGGCCCCGCCAACTGCCGCCGCCGGGCATCCACAGCCCGATCACGAGCGCCTGGGATGCCAGCGGCCATCAGCAGCGCGTCGAGGCCATCGTGGCAGCCATCACCTGTGGTGAGATCTATCAAGCCAACCTGACCCTGCCCTTCACCACCCGCCTGAAGGCCGGCCCGGCCCGCGATATCGCCGTCTTTCTGGCCCTGCGTCGCCAAGCTCCAGGCTGCTGTGCGGCCCTGCTGCGTCACCGGGGACGCAGCATCATCAGCCATTCACCGGAAACATTCCTTCAGGTCCACAATCATCGTGCCACCAGCATGCCGATCAAGGGTACCCGGCGTCGTACTGCCAACTGCGACTGTGATCAGCGCGCCGCCTTGCTGGCCGCCGCCAAGGACAACGCCGAACTGGCCATGATCGTCGATCTGGTACGCAACGATCTGGGCCGGGTGGCGCAACGAGGTGGGGTCCGGGTGGTGGACCCGGCCCGTGTCATTGACCTCAGCTACGTCCATCATCTGGTTGCCGACATCAGCGCTCCCCTGGCTCCCCTGGTCGACCACCGGGCCTTGCTGGCCGCCACCTTCCCTCCTGGATCAATCACCGGAGCCCCCAAGATCCAAGCCATGCGCGTCATCCAA